>JBBSRT010000122.1:0-5523 GCA_038242765.1 Propionibacteriales bacterium | reverse complement strand
CGAATCGTTTGCGCAGTTTAACAACAGGGCTGTTGCCGCATTCGATCGAGTGGCAAGCGCGGTCGGCAAGGGCCAGAGCACCGCGGTATTCACCTCCGGCGGCGTAATAGCCGCGGTGGTTTCTGCACTGGTGGCCGGCGACTCTTCGCTCTGGCACGTGTTCAACCACGTCACCATCAACACCTCAGTGACCAAAATTGTGACCGGGCGATCGGGCCGCAACCTGTTGTCCTTCAACGAGCACGGTCACCTCATGCACGATCACATCACCTACCGCTGACGAAGAGGCCACCATGCGCAAAAACATTTTGATCACCGGAGCGAGCTCGGGACTTGGCGCCGGCATGGCGCGGATCTTTGCCGCGAACGGTCACAGCCTGGCCCTCACCGCACGCCGGCTCGACCGACTCGAAGCACTCAAAGCAGAGCTGCTAGCTGCCAATCAGGGCATTCACGTTGAGGTGCACGCGCTCGACGTCAACAATCATGATCAGGTGTTCGAAACAGTCAAGGCGGCCACCCGGGGGCTGGGCGGTCTCGACCGCATCATCGTCAACGCGGGCCTGGGCAAGGGCGGTCGCATCGGCACCGGCAAGTTCGAGGCCAACCGCGAAACCGCAATGACCAACTTTGTTGCCGCCCTCGCCCAGTGCGAAGCGGCGATGGAGCATTTTTATGAACGCGGCAGCGGTCACCTGGTTGTCATCTCGTCGATGTCGGCGATGCGTGGCATGCCCAGTTCGATGACGACTTATGCGGCGACGAAGGCGGGAGTGGCCCATTTGGCCGAAGGCATCCGTTCGGATCTGATCAACCGCAAGGGCCACGACATCAAGGTGACCACGGTCTATCCGGGCTACATCGAGTCGGAGATGAACGAAAAGGTTGATCAGGAGCAAAAACTCATGGTCGACAACGAAACCGGCTGCCGCGCGCTCGTCAAGGCCATAGACAAGGAGCCGGCCGACGCGTCGGTGCCACCGTGGCCGTGGGCTCCGCTGGGATTCGTGCTGAAGAATGCACCGCTGTCGGTCGTACGCCAGATGGTGTGAGGCTTCCCCGCCGCACCCGCCACCCGTCTCATCCCGTCGAGTGGCGCAGTTTCGGGCTGAAAACGGCCCGGATACCCCGATTTTGCGCCACTGGGTGGTGGATTTGCGCCACTCGACGGGGTGCGGGGTGAAGGGGGTGCGGGAGTGAAGGGGTGAGGGGGAAGGGGGGTGAGGGGAGGGCGCTCAAGAGCCCAGGAGTTTGCGCACCACGGGATCGATTGCTTCGAATTCGATCAGGAATCCATCGTGGCCATGGGGTGACGTCACGATGGTGAGCGCGTCGCCCGAAGAGATGTTGTCGGCGAGCTCCTGCTGCTGTTTCAGCGGGTAGAGTCGGTCCGAATCGATGGCAACAACGGCGGTCTGCGACCTGATCGAGGACAGCGCCGCCAGGACGCCCCCGCGGCCCCGCCCCACATCATGGCTGTTCATCGCTTCGTTGAGGAGGATGTAGGAGTTGGCGTCAAAGCGGAATGCCAACTTGGAGCCGTGGTGCTGCAGATACGATTCGACCGCAAAACGACCGCCTTGACCGATGACTTCGGCGGCCTGCGGGGCCCGGCCGAAGCGGTCGCCGAGCTCGAACTCGCTGCGATAGGAGATATGAGCGAGGCGCCGCGCCAGATCGAGTCCGACGGTGGGTCCGTCCGCGCACGAATAGTAGTTGCCGCCATGGAAGTGTGGATCTGCACGAATGACGTCGTTTTGTGTCGCCGACAGCGCCACCTGCTCGGCCGATGCGGTTGCCGACGTGGCAAGTAAAAACAGGTTGGCCACCCGGTCGGGATACATGATCGCCCACTCGAGAGCGCGCATACCGCCGGCCGACCCGCCGATGACTCCGTGCCAGGTATGGATGTTGAGGGCATCGGCGAAGGCCGCTTCGGCTGCGACCTGGTCACGGACGGTCAGATACGGGAACCGGTTGCCCCATGGTTGGCCGTCCGGTGCCTTCGAGGACGGCCCGGTCGTGCCTTGGCAGCCGCCCAGAATGTTGGGCGCGACGACGAAGAACCGGTCGGTGTCGATGGCTTTGCCTGGTCCGACCAGTCCTTCCCACCAGCCAGGCGATGCGTGCCCCGGCCCGGCCTCGCCGACCACGTGGCTGTCGCCGGTGAGGGCATGCAGGATGAGCACGGCGTTGGAGGCGTCGGCATTGGGTTTGCCCCATGACTCGTACGCGATCTGCACATCGGGGATAACGGCGCCTGATTCGAGGGCGACATCGCCGATACCGGTGAATTTGCGGGAACCTGACAAATCGCCCTCTCGCCACGCGCCGGTGACGGGAGAGCGACCCGTGTTGGTTTGCGAGGTCACGACTTGGCGGCTGCGAACCCGACTTCGAGGTCGGCGAGGATGTCCTCGATGCCTTCGATGCCGACGGAGAGCCGGACCATTCCCGGTGCCACGCCAGCACCGGTCTGCTCCTCGGGGTTGAGTTGCGAGTGCGTCGTGCTTGCCGGGTGAATCGCCAGACTACGTACGTCGCCGAGGTTGGCGACGTGGGCGTGAAGTTCGAGCGCATCAATGAACTTGCGGCCAGCATCGAGTCCGCCGGGCAGTTCAAACGTCAAGATGCCCGATGCGCCCTTGGGCAGGTATTTCTTTGCCAGTTCGTTGTATTTGCTGCTGGCAAGACCAGGATAGTTGACCGAGGTCACGTCGTCGCGTGCCTCGAGCCACGCGGCGACCTTGGCGGCATTGTCGACGTGACGTTCCATGCGCAGGCTGAGCGTATGGATGCCTTGCGACAGCAGGAAGGCGTTGAACGGACTGATTGCCGAACCCTGGTTGCGCAAAATCTGCACGCGTGCCTTGGCAATGTAGGCCGCCGGCCCGAGTGCCTCGGCATACTTGAGGCCGTGGTAGCTCTGGTCGGGTTCGGTGAATCCGGGGAACTTGTCGCCGTGGGCCGCATAGTCGAAGGTGCCGCCGTCGACGATGACGCCGGCGATGACCGTGCCGTGTCCGCCGATGTATTTGGTCGCCGAGTGCACCACCGTGTCCGCACCGTGGGCGATCGGGTTGAGCAGCCATGGAGTCGCGATCGTGTTGTCGACGATGAACGGTACGCCGGCTTCCTTGGCAACGGCTGCGACGGCCTCGATGTCCAAAACGTCGCCGCGCGGGTTGCCGATGGTTTCGGCGAAGAAGGCCTTGGTGTTGTCCTTGACAGCGGCGAGCCACTGGGCCGGATCGTTGGGGTCGTCGACGAAGGAGACCTCGATGCCGATCTTGGGGAAACTGTGGCGCAGCAGGCTGTCGGTACCGCCATACAGACTGGAACCGGCGACGATGTGATCGCCGACCTCGGCAACATTGGTTAACGCGACGTGGGTGGCCGCCATTCCCGACGAGACAAGGAGTGCGCCGACCCCGCCTTCGAGGGCGGTCAGGCGTTGTTCAACGGCGTCCTGGGTCGGGTTCATGATGCGGGTATAGATGTTGCCCGGCTTGGCCAAACTGAAGAGGTCGGCCGCATGCTGGGTGTCGTCAAACTGGAATGCGGTGGTTTGGTAGATCGGCAGTGCGATGGCTCCGGTCGTCGGATCGGGGCTCTGGCCTGCGTGAACCTGTTTTGTCTCGAAGGACCAGTTCTCGCTCATGTTTCTCCGTTCGGGGCTGCTGCATTTTGGGGCAGTGTCAACCATGACACGACCAAACCGGCGCGCCCCCGCTGTCTCACATGGTAGACATACGTCCGCAATGTGAGACAGCGGGGGCGTCTGGGTGGGGCCGCCGGGCAGCGTGTGACGGCAACCCGATCAGGGCAGCCCGGTCAGGGGATCGTGGTCAGACCTCTTGCGGTGGGTTACCGTTTTGCTCGGCGGTTTCCTGTGCGGCGATCTGCTTGTGCACGTCTTCCATGTCGAGATCCTTGATCGCGTCGACGAGCTCGGAGAATTGGCTCGCAGCCAACGCGCCCGGCTGCGAAAAGACGAGCACCTTTTCGCGGAAGGCCATCAGTGTTGGTATCGAGCTGATGCCGGCCGCCGCGGCGAGCTGTTGCTCGGCTTCGGTGTCGACCTTCGCAAAGACGATGTCTTCGTGTTTTTGGGAGACCTCGTCATAGACGGGCGCAAACTGTTTGCACGGGGTGCACCAGTCGGCCCAAAAGTCCACGAACACGATGTCGTTGGACTCGATGGTTTCGGGGAACGTCGATTCGGTGATGTCAATGGTAGCCATTAGTCCACGCTAACGGTTCGGCCCAAACACGCAGCTGATGCGACGCTGAGTGTTGCGGAGATCAGGTGCGGTTGCGGTCACCCTTGCTCGACAGGCCTTCGGCCACGCCGATGAGCAACATGGCCGCGATGATGGCCACGATCGAACCGAGAATGTTGAGTTCCCACATGTCGCCGGTGCCGAGCGCCGAAGCCACGACGCCACCGATGACCGAGCCGACGACTCCGAGCGCCAGTGTCATCAAAATGCTGAGGTTTTGCTTGCCTGGCTTGAACAGGCGAGCCAGTGCGCCGACGACGAGACCGAAAACGAGAAATCCAATAATGCTCATGTCATCAGCCTATGGCAATAGGGTCCCCGGCGCAGGAATGGGTTTACATACCGCGGGTATGATTGGGGCATGTTCTGGACGCTCTTGCAACGCGGATTCGCAGCCCTTGCCCGTCTGGGCTACCAGACCGGGGACCGTATTCATCGGCGGATCCCCAACCGGTTGGGGTCGATGCACGGTCTGCATGCCGAGACCATCTTCCACGAGGACTACACCTTTCAGGCCCGCCTCGTGCAGCGCTTGGCGCGGGTTTTCATCCAGCCGGTCATGCGGTATGCACCCATGACGCCACGTTCGATCCATGCGTTGCGTGGCATGGACCGGCGTGCGGCCACCGCTCCACGGTCTCGCTATGTCGACACCGACTGCATCACGATCGCCGGTGTGCGCGCGGAGTCGATCCGGCACCAATACGGGCCGCCCAGCAACGCAACCCTGCTTTATCTGCACGGCGGCGGATTCATGTTTTGCAATATCGACACACATCGCCGCATTTGCGAGTGCCTGGCCAAGCTCACCGGAGCCGAGGTCATCTCGCTGGATTACAAACAGTTGCCCGAAGGGCCAATCGCCGATTCGGTTGACGACTGCATCAACGCATACGAGGCGATCCTCAAAACCTGTTCGGATCCGACGAAGGTCGTCGTGGCCGGCGATTCGGCCGGTGGCTACCTCGCAATGAAGGTTGCCGAACTCGCGACCCGCCGCGGCATTAGGCCGCCGGCCGCCGTCCTCGGGTTTTCGCCGTTGCTCAGTGTCGACCCGGACCGCCCCGACAAGGGTGTCGAACGCATCGATCCGGTCAAGGACGCCTATTTGCCGCCGGCGCGTATGCCCGAGGTGCGCAAGAAGTGGCTGCCCATCGGAGTCAAGATCGAAGGCTGCGATTCGCCACTGGATGCAGCCCAATGGATCCAATCGCCGGTTTTCATGACCGCGACAGAGGAT
>JBBSRT010000121.1:0-5531 GCA_038242765.1 Propionibacteriales bacterium | reverse complement strand
GGTTGGTGGCGACGGTGGTCCCGTGGCTCACGGCGCTGATGGCATCGCCACTGTCGACGGGCAGGTTAAGCAGTGCGAGGACCTTGTCAATGCCGGCCATAAATCCATCGGCAGGGTTCGCCGGCGTCGAAGGTGTCTTGGTGGTGACGATTTCACCGGTCGACTCATTGAAAGCAACGACGTCGGTGAATGTTCCTCCGGTGTCGATTCCGATGCGGATTTCGCGAAGTTGCGGCACGTGGAGTCCTCCTGGGGTTGTCGGTCAATTCCATCGTGTCCGACGCCCGTTTTCCACGGCACACCTCGCCGTACGATCGGGTCGTGGTTGTGCACATCTGCCAGCGGCACCATCGGGCACCGAGTGTCCTATTATTAGCGCCGCAGCTTGCGCGCACGAGATTGGATGACAGATGGCAACCACCTGTGGCGCCGGTGTGAAGAAGTGACGACGACCAAAAGCACGGGGCTCCCGCTGCTGGCCGTCGCGGTCACCTTGTTGTTGTGGTCCTCGGCTTTCGTTGCTATCCGGCACCTCGGTGAGTCGTTTTCGCCTGGGAGCCTGTCGTTGGGTCGTCTTTTGGTCGGCTCGGTGGCGTTGGGCGCGGTGCTCCTGACCCGCAGTTGGATCCGACCGACCCTGCGCGAATGGGTGGGTCTTGTCGTGATCGGCGTGCTGTGGTTCGGCCTCTACAACGTGGCGCTGAACGCCAGCGAACGGCTAGTCGACGCTGGCACTGCGGCAATGCTCATCCAGATCTCGCCCGTCCTCGTGGCGGTGCTGGCTGCGATCTTTTTGAAGGAGAAGGCCACTCTTTTTCTCGGTGTTGGCCTGGTGGTCGCATTCGCAGGGGTGGTTCTCATCGCGACCTCGCTCTCGGGCCACGGCGAAAGCGACCCGTTCGGCGTTTTCCTGTGTCTGCTTGCGGCTGCGGCCTACGCCGTGAGCGTGATCTTTCAGAAGCCATTGGTCTCGCGGCTTTCGGCAATCCAGGTGACCTGGACAGCCTGCACTATCGGTGCGGTTGCCTGCCTGCCATTCTCGGCCGAACTCGTCAGGCAAACGACCGAAGCAAGCACCGCAGATGTGTTGTGGGTGGTTTACCTCGGGCTGTTCCCCACCGCGATCGCCTTCTCCACCTACGCTTTTGCGCTCTCGTTTATGAGCGCCGGCAGCCTGAGCGTCACGACATACCTCGTACCGCCGATCACCGTCCTGCTGAGCTGGATATTCCTGTCCGAGGTGCCGCCGGTGATGGCGTACGTGGGGGGTGCGTTAGCCCTGGTAGGCGTTGCGCTGGCTCGGCGTAAGCCAAGGGTGCGAGGCCAAGAGCAAGCAGCCAATCAACCGGCCTCGCGCCCGAAGGGGTGTTGATCAGAGCTCCGGTCGACGGTCTCCGACGTGGGTCAACTGCTCGAAAGCGTGGGCAATCTCAAGCAGTCGGCGTTCGGTGCCGGCCGCGGTGACGATCTGGATACCGATCGGCCACCCTTCGGTGGTGAAGCCCGCCGGCATTGAGATCGCTGGGCAACCGGTGACGGTAATGACATAGGCCGAACGCATCCAGTCGAGGTAGGTTTTTTGCTCACGACCGTTGATGTCGTGCGGGTATTCCTCGTCTGCGCTAAACGGCGGCACCTGACTGACCGGCAGAACAAGCGCATCGTATTGCGCAAAGAAGAGTCGCATGCGTTCACCGAGCGCGGTACGTTGCGCATAGGCCCGGGCGACGTCCGCTCCGCTGAGCGGCTCACCGGCACGGATGTTGTCGGCCATTGAAGCCTTGAAATCGTCGGGATGGGCGGAGAGCATCGCACCATAGGTGGCCTGAAAATTCCAGGCTCGCAGGGTGCGGAAGGTGTCTTCGGCCTCGGTTAGATCAGGATGAGCATCGGCGAGATGCGCCCCCGCATCAGTGAAGATCGAGCGCTGCGACTCGAGAATCTGCGCAACTGAGTCGTCGACCTCGAAGAGTCCGCCGAGGTCGACTGACATCGCTATCCGCACACCATCGAGGGTGCCGGTCATCGGTGGCGCAAAGGTCGAGCCCGGCGCTTGCAAAGCCAACGGCGCCCGTGATGTGGGACCCGCGATCACTGACAGCAACAATGCGAGGTCATCGACGTTGCGAGCCATTGGACCCTGTACGGAGGTCGCTTCCCACCCGTTGACGGCCGGCCACTGCGGAACCCGGCCGGTGCTCGGGCGAAGACCGACGACATTGCAGAACGAGGCGGGGTTGCGCAGTGATCCGCCCATGTCGCTGCCATCGGCCAACGGCATCATGCCGCTGGCCAGCGCCGCTGCGGCCCCGCCACTGGATCCGCCAGCGGACCGTGACTGGTCATACGGGTTGACGGTGGTGCCGAAGAGGGGGTTGAACGTGTGCGAACCGGCCGCCCACTCGGGCACATTTGTTTTGCCGATCGTGATCGCGCCAGCACCTCGAATGCGTTCGATCAGCAATTCGTCGGCGTCGGGTACGTGGTCGGCCCGCAGCGGCGAGCCCGATGTTGAAAGCCATCCGCCCACCTGGTGGGTGTCCTTGAACGCGAACGGCAGGCCATGAAGTGCGCCGACAACGTCGCCGCGTGCGGTTTGTTCATCAGCATCGGTTGCGGCGGCGCGCGACCGTTCGGTATCCATGCTCACGATCGCGTTGATGGCCGGATTGACCGCATCGATACGTTCGAGGTGCAGGTCGAGCAGTTCGCGGGCTGAGATGGTCTTCGCAGCGATCGCAGCAGTCATATCGCGAGCAGTGCTGTAGCAATCGATGTCGCGGTTGTGATTAGCCACGACGACGACCCGCGAGCGCGCCGGCAAGGACGCCTAGTAGCACCAATGCGGCACCGACACCGACCCCCGTGAGGAAGTCGGTACCACCACCGGCGCCCGTTTTGACCGGTGCGGTGAAGGTCTGCCCCACGGTTGCAGCAGACGGTGGAGCGCCCGTCGTCGAGCCGAGACCACCGAGCGGGACAGCGGCGATTTCGGGCGCCGCACCGGTGAGAATGTTGTTGACGGCGCCGAAAAACTCGCCGGCCATCCGTTTGCTCACCGATGTCAGCATGCGCTGCCCGACTCCGCCGATCATGCCGCCCACGACGGCATCGGCGGCGTAGGACAAGCGCGTCGTACCGTCGCCGAGATCTTCAAAATGAACGTCGACGTCAACGCCGATGGTGCCTCCGGCTCCCGAGCCCTGAGCCTTCATGAGCAGCGACGAATGGGGCTTGAGGTCCCGGAGTTCGCACGTGCCCCTGTAGCTGCCCTTGATCGACGCGACTCCGGCAGTCACCGTCATCGCATAGGTGTTTTCCTTGGTGAGCTCGAGCCGTTCACAACCGGGGATCGTGCGGACCAGCACCTCGGGGGCGAGTAGCGCATCCCAAACTTGGGTCGCTGGTGCATCGAGAATGGCTTCGCCGCAGACCTTCACGTGGTGGTCCTTTCGTCGGTTCGGGTGACCTCGGCATTGGCCAGCCGAAGCGCGTACAACTCAGAAGGAGAAATGGGCATAGAGGTGATCGGGAACCCTTCGGCGTCTTCGATTGCGGAGGCAAACACCGCCGCCGACGGTATGACGCCTGCCTCGCCCGCGCCCTTGAGCCCGAGCGGGTTAAGCGGCGACGGTGTTTGTTGGTGGTCGATCTCGATGCCCTTGGGCACTTCGGTCACATAGGGCATCAAAAAGTCCATGAAGGAGGCGTTTTGGAGCTGGCCGTGCTCGTCATAAACCATGCGCTCGTACAGTGCTCCGCCAACGCCTTGAGCGACACCGCCATGGATCTGGCCTTCAACAATTTTGGGGTTGATCAGGTTGCCGCAATCGTGGACGACGGCATAACGCAGGATTTTGATCTCGGCGGTGTCGGGATCGGTTTCGACGATGACGGCATGGATGCCGCTCGCAAAAGTGCAGCGCGGAGGCGAATAGAAGTCGGTGCCTTCGAGGCCGGGTTCGTCATCGTCGGCTATCGGTGGCTTGGTCGGGTCTCCGACGACGAATTGGGTGGCCGCTTTGGAGGCCTCGTCGAAGGCATAGCGCAGCGGATTAGACAGGACCGCGATCGTCCCGAGCGCGATCGCGGTGTCGGGCGCACCTTTGACGCGTACGACGCCGTCGGTGATCTCCAGGTCGTCGACGTCGGCTTCGAGTGCTTCGGCGGCGATACGTAGCGCCTTGGCCCGCACGTTGCGCGTGGCCAAGGCGATGGCAGAACCGCTCATCACCGCGGCGCGCGAAGCGAAGGTGCCCACCGAATACGGTGAGCGACGGGTGTCTCCGGTGACGACCTCGATGTCAGACATGGGTACGCCGAGCTCATCGGCGACGATCTGCGCGAAGGCCGTTGTGTGGCCCTGGCCCTGAGTCGTCAAACCGGTCGACACCTTGACCTTTCCGCTGGTTTCGATGTGGACGTGCCCACCTTCATACGGGCCGACGCCGGTGCCTTCGACATAGCAGGCGATGCCGATGCCGATGCGTCGTCCTTCGGCTCTGGCCTCGGCACGTGTTTTCTCAAAATCGGACCAGTTGATGAGTTTGCGGGCCTTGGCCATCAGTGATTGGTAGTCGCCCGAGTCATAGATGAGCGGCCTTCCGTCTTGGAAGATCAGGTCGCCCTGGGCGTAGGGAAAATCTTCGGGTTGGATGAAGTTGGTCTCGCGCACGTCGGTGCGGTCCTTGCCCAGGTGGGCCGCAATCGCATCCATTGTGCGTTCCATCGCATAAACGCCTTGCGGCCGGCCGGCGCCTCGATAGGGAGTCACGATGACCGTGTTGGTGTAGAGGCTTTCGAATGTCACCGAATAATTCGGTGGCTTGTATGGCCCGAGCAGCTGTGTCGAGGTGATGATGGGGACGATCACTCCGTAGGGGGTATAGGCGCCGGTGTCGTGCCAAAACTCGACGGCCAAGCCCAAAAGCCGGCCGTCGTCGTCGAACCCAACCTCGATGTGATGGGTCTGGGCACGCTCGTGGGCCGAGGAGATGAAGTGTTCGCGGCGGTCCTCGATGAATTTGACGGGCCGGCCGAGGGCGCGCGCGGCGAGAGGAACGAGGAGTTCTTCGGGCCAGGGGTGCATGATTTTGACGCCGAAGCCGCCACCGACGTCGGGGGTGATTACGTCGACCTCTCCGATGTCGAGTCCGATTTTGCTGGCCACGGCAGCGCGCACACCCGTCGAGGTTTGCGTTGAGCTCCATACGGACAGGCGGCCCAGGTCGCGGTCCCAGCGGGCGACGGTGCCACGCCCTTCGAGTGGCGTCGACGCACTGCGTTCGACGTGCAGATCGAGGCTCAACGTGTGGGGTGCTGAGGCGATAGCAGAGGCCGCGTCACCGAAGGATTGCTCCATACGGGCCGCGATGTTGCCGGGCACGTCTTCGTGGACGAGGTTGTCGGCGCGCCGTGCGGCTTCGATGCCGACAACAGGTTTGAGGAATTCGTATTCGACTTCGATGCGGCCGACGGCGTCCTCGGCGATGTAGCGGTCATCAGCCACCACGAAGGCGATCGCTTCGCCG
>JBBSRT010000120.1:0-5570 GCA_038242765.1 Propionibacteriales bacterium | reverse complement strand
TGCCCTCCGAAGACGCGGACCATGTCCGACTTCGCCGGTTGATGCCCGCGATAGAGGTCGTCCTCCAACTTCTCGAGGTCGAGCAGTTCAATAAGTTCGTTCAGTGAGGACGGCACACGCTGAATCTTGCCAGATGCGTTTCAGTCCTTGTCTTCCCCGCGGTTGACGTTGGCCAGGAACTGCTCGAATTGCTTGCCGAGCTCGTCGCCGCTGGGGAGTTCGCTGTCATGGGCGAGCAGGGAATCGGCGGCAC
The DNA here is from genome assembly GCA_038242765.1 of Propionibacteriales bacterium. Classification (GTDB taxonomy): domain Bacteria; phylum Actinomycetota; class Actinomycetes; order Propionibacteriales; family Nocardioidaceae; genus JBBSRT01. The sequence continues at coordinate 5,317 of JBBSRT010000120.1, read as the reverse complement.
CGCGAGCGAAGGCGTCATACTGCTCTTCGAGACTTGTCAGCAACGCTCCGCCGTCCTGATCGGCGATTTGTTTCTCGATATCAGCCAGGGTGGCACCCTGGCGCAAACGCAACTCATCGAGGTCGAAACGCAACCCCGTACGGTCGCTGACCGCGTCGATCAACGCGATCGCCGCCGTCGGGTAGTCGACTTGTGCGAGGTAGTGCGGTACGTGCACCACGTAGCCGACGGCATCGTGGCCCATCTCGCCCAGGCGGAACTCGAGCAGTGACTGGGCCGATGACGGCATGACGATGCTGGCTTGCCACAAATTCGTGCGGTCAATGAGCTCCGGCCGGGTGCCATGGGTGGTGATCATGAGTGGCCGAGTGTGCGGGACACCCATCGGGATCGACCCGAGACCCAGGGTCAGGTGTACACCGAACTCTTCTACAACATCGTGGAGCTCATCGACGAAACGTTCCCATTGATAATCTGGCTCGGGACCCGAAAGCAAAAGGTAGGGCCGGCCACTCACATCGTGGAGCAGCACCAAATCCAGTGAAGGAGACTGATAGTCGGTGTAGTGGTCTTCCTCGAACGAAATGACCGGCCGGCGGGCGCGGTAGTCCAGATAACTGTCGACATCAAAACTGTGGAGGACTTCGCCGCCGGTCTGGGCAAGGAAGTCGGCTGCGATCTTCGGCGCCGAGCCCGCTCCCAAAAATCCTTCGAGAGCGTGAATCAGCACCGGCGGTTCACTAAACGTCCGCGCGGCGGTCTGGGTTCTCTTTAACCATTTCATGTCATCTGATCCAACGCCTTAGGCGCCGGCTACATTCCCCTCAAGTCGTCGAATCGTGTCGGCTGCCACCGCTTGCGGGGTCAGACCGATCCGCTTAAGGATGGCACCACGGTCGGCATGAGCATAAAATTCCTGGTCGAGCGCATGAATACGCACCGGGGTGTCGATGTCGGCGGCTGCGACCTCTTGCATGAGCATCGAACCCACGCCGCCGTTGCGGCCATTGTCTTCGACACACACCACCAGGGTGTGCTGGCTGGCCAGTGCGAAGATGGCCGCGTCGAGAGGTTTGACCCAGCGCGGGTCGACCACCGTCACGCCGTAGCCCTCAGCGCGGATTAACCCGGCCGCTTCCTGGGCCAGGGGAGCAAACGCGCCCACTGCCACGAGCAGCACGTCCTTGGTGTCGTCACGCGACAACACATCGACCGCGCCGATCCGATCGACGGCCTCGATGTCGGGCGCAAGCGCGCCCTTGCTGAAACGGATGACCGTTGGTGCGTCGTCAACATCAATGGCTTCGCGTAACAACTCGCGCATTTGAGTCCCATCACGAGGCGCGGCCAGCCGCAAACGTGGCACGATCTGCAGCAGGGACATGTCCCACATGCCGTTGTGGCTGGGTCCGTCACTTCCGGTGATGCCAGCCCGGTCGAGCACAAAAGTGACTCCGCAGCGGTGCAACGCAACGTCAAGGAGCAACTGGTCGAAAGCACGGTTGAGGAAGGTTGCATAAAGTGCGACTACCGGGTGCATGCCGCCCATTGCAAGACCCGCCGCGCTGGTGACCGCATGTTGTTCGGCGATTCCGACATCAAAGATGCGGTCGGGGAACTTGTCGGCAAAAGCGTCGAGACCGGTCGGATACAGCATTGCGGCGGTGATCGCGACAACGTCGGGGCGTGCATCGGCAATTCGTACGATCTCGTCGCGGAAAACTGAAGTCCACGATGCCGGTGCGACCGAGACGGCGTCACCGGTCGCCCGATCGAAGGGCGGCGCCTGATGCATCTGATCGTTCTCGTTTTCGATCGCTATGTCATAGCCCTGGCCCTTGATGGTCAACACGTGTACCAGCACCGGTCCGTTGAACTTCTTGGCCTGTGTGAGTGCGAACTCGATCGATTTGCGATTGTGCCCATCGATTGGGCCGACATATTTGATGCCCAACTCTTCAAACATGCCCTGCGGCGCCAAGACGTCCTTGACACCCTTCTTGAAGGCGTGGAGCGCGTCATAGGCTGCCGGTCCGACACGGCCAGGGCGATTGAGCCGCTCCTTGATCGCCGCGAGGGCGGTCTCATACCGTGGATCGGTGCGCAAATTGGTCAGATGGTTGGCCAGTCCGCCGACTGTCGGAGTGTAGGAGCGGCCGTTGTCGTTGACCACGACGACGAGGCGGCGTTTGGTGTCGGCGGCAATATTGTTGAGCGCTTCCCACGCCATGCCGCCGGTGAGGGCGCCGTCGCCGATGACCGCAACCACGTGGTCGGAGTTGCCAAGCAACTGGTTGGCCTTGGCCATGCCATCGGCGTAGGAGAGGCTGGTCGATGCGTGGGAGTTTTCGACCCAGTCGTGTTCGGATTCGAGCGGACTTGGGTAGCCCGACAGTCCGCCTTCTTTGCGCAGCTTGTCGAACTGGCTAGCCCGACCGGTGAGCATTTTGTGGACATAGCCCTGATGACCGGTGTCGAAGACAACCTTGTCCCGCGGAGAGTCGAAAACGCGGTGGATGGCCATGGTGAGTTCGACGACGCCCAGATTGGGCCCCAAGTGGCCGCCATTGGCCGCCACCGACACGATCAGTCGTTCGCGAATCTCTTCGGCAAGCTCGAGGAGTTGTTGATCGGAGAGTTCACGCAAATCAGCCGGCCCGGTGAGGTCGTCAAGCACGCCCATGTGTTCTCCTTTCGCCGAGTTCGCTGGGTTGCACAAGGATCAAGTCTAGCGGGCCCGTGGGTAGTCGATCCGGGCGATAGTCTCCTGTTCGAAGCTGCCGAGCCACACATCGTTGCCGCTTTGACGTACGCCGGTGGCCTTGCCGAAGCGGTCATGTTTGCCGTTGATCGCATGGAGCACTGCGCCGGCGTTGTCGAGCACCACAATCTGGATCAGTGACTTGGGTTGGGGCTGGAAACGCTGCGGGAGCGACCAGATGATTTTGCGCAACAATCCTGGCCGCGGCAGCAGCAGGTCGAGTGCGGCATCCCTGGGTGAGGCGATGGCGATCCATATATTGCCGTCTTCGCCGGTTGAGATGTTGTCTGGGAAGCCGGGCAGCGCCGCGCCGAAGAGTTCACTTTGTCCCATCCTGTCGCCGCTGAGGAAATAACGCCGCAGGCTATAGGAACCTGTCTCGGCAACGACGACGAATGATTCGTCGGCTGCAAGAGCAACACCGTTGGCAAAGGCCAACCCGTCGGCCAGCAGCGTCAACTCGCCGCCGGGAGTGCGCGCGAACAGCCGGCCGGTGGGGCGGTGCTCGATCAGATCGCCGCGCCAGTGCTCGAAGTCGAACTTCGTGCTGGAGTCGGTAAAATAGATGGTGCCGTCTGCGGCAACCGCGGCGTTATTACAGAAAACGAACGGCTTGCCCTTGAAGCCGGTCTCCAATGTGGTTATTGCTCCGGTTACCTCGTCGAGGTGCAGGAGGCCTGAATAGGCGTCACAGACGATGAGCCCGCCACCGGGGCTGAGTTCGATGCCCAAGGGCCGGCCGCCGGTATCGGCGATACGGGTTTCGGTGCCGTCATCGGGCTCGATCGCGACGATCCGGCCATCGTCCAGACCGGTCACAATGCGACCGTCGGCTAGGAAGTTGACGTCCTCGGGGCCATAGCCCGACACCGCGAAGACATCAATGTTGCCGGGTTCGACCCCCGTTGTCACCTTCGCCGGCTTCGGCGGCTGCCAACGCGCCGGTTCGACCGAAGGCTTGATTGACGCGTGGGCAGTTCTCATACCGCAACCCTACGACCATTGTGGCCAGCCGCATCCGCACCGGGGCATCGACTACCGAAAGCGACCGCGGATGTGGCTCAACGCCGGTTCGTCGCCGATCTCGGTGTGTTCGATGACCGCCTCCACCAGTAGTGCCCAGCCAAGGTGGCGCGGTGCGCCCTCGACGAGTCTTGCGCCAAGCCAGCCGGCATTGTCAGCAAGGACCGGCCCCCAATCGGTGTCGGTCCAGTCGCCCAGTGTGAACGGGCCGCCTGGAGCCGGTGCAGTGCCGGCGAAGGCTTCGGCCAGCTGCCCGTGCCCTGTGGTCAGAATGCTGATGGCCGTCGTACGGCGTTCGGCAAGGAGCGGCCACAGATCCGAATCCTCGTCGATGAGCGCGACGACCAGTGCCGGGTCACCCTCGGCGATCAGCATTGAGGAGACCGTCAAGCCAGCGATGCTGGTTGCTCCAGTTGGTCGCTGCGCTGACCGCCTCCCGGTGGCCCAGACGGTCACCGGAGCGGGCAGCCGTCCGCGCAAGCGGCGCACCGGGTCCCGCTCGCCCTCGGGCGGCAGGAAGGGGTGCTCGCGGTGGATGGTCATTCAGCCGATCAAGCTGCGCAGTACGTATTGCAAGATGCCGCCGTTGCGGTAGTAAGCGGCCTCCCCCGGCGTGTCAATGCGCACGACGGCGTCGAACTCGACGCTCTGCCCGCTCGCCGGTGTGGCTTTCACGTGAACCGTGTCGGGGATGCCGTCATTCAGGGCGGTGATGCCGGTAAAGTCAAACGTCTCTTCACCGGTCAATCCAAAGGATTCGGCATTCTGTCCCTTGGGATATTGCAAGGGCAGTACGCCCATACCGATGAGGTTGGAACGGTGGATACGTTCATACGAGTCAGCGATCACCACCCGCACGCCCAGCAGTGCGGTGCCTTTGGCGGCCCAGTCACGCGATGAGCCCGAACCGTATTCCTTGCCTGCCAGCACGACCAGCGAGACACCGGCGGCGATGTAACCCTCGGAGGCTTCAAAGACGCTGGTGACCTCGCCATCGGCGATGAGGTTGCGGGTGAAGCCACCCTCGGTGCCCGGCGCGAGTTGGTTGCGCAAGCGAATGTTGGCAAACGTGCCACGAATCATGACCTCGTGGTTGCCACGACGCGAACCGTAGGAGTTGAACGATCGCGTTTCGATACCGTGGTCAGACAGGTATTTGCCCGCCGGGCTGTCTTTCTGGATCGCACCGGCAGGCGAAATGTGGTCGGTGGTGACCGAGTCGCCCAGTTTGAGCAGCACTCGCGCTCCGCTGACGTCTTCGACAGGCGTCGGCTTCGCGGCCATACCGTCGAAGTAAGGGGGTTTACGCACATACGTGGAGTCGTCCTCCCAGTCGAAGGTCTTGCCTTCGGGTGTGGGAAGGGTCTGCCAGCGTTCGTCACCGGTGAAAACGTCGGCATACTCGCGGCTGAACGTCTGCGAATCCATGGACGAGGCGATCACGTCCTCGATCTCGGTCGGGGTGGGCCAGATGTCTGCCATGTAGACGTCGTTGCCGTCGGTGTCTGGGCCGAGCGGATCATTGAAGAGGTC
>JBBSRT010000119.1:0-5586 GCA_038242765.1 Propionibacteriales bacterium | reverse complement strand
CCCCATTCGGTTTCCGCCGTGACGGCGCTCCGCGAAGCGCTGGCACGTGAAGAAACCGTCGACGGCGTCATTGCCATCGACTCATCCCAAAAGCGACAACCGTTGCTGGCGCTCTATACAACGGCTGCCATCCGCAGGGCAGTCGATGACCACCGACGGTCGCTTCATGGCATGTCGGTATTTGGTCTGATTTCGGGGTTGCAGCTGACCGATGTACGGGTCCCCGGCGGGTCTACGGACGACATCGACACGTGGGCCGACGCCGAACGCTACGGGCTGGAACAAACCGAGAATGTCCCTAAGGAGATGCAATGAATGATTCAGACAGCACGCCGAAATCGCGGGAACAAGAGGACGAGATACTTGAGCAGTGGTGCGCACGCGTCATACGGGCTCTCGACGTCGAGGAACTTGACGTCGACATCAAGGAAGTACTCGCTCTAGCCGGCCGCGCCGCGCATGGCGTGCTGCGACCTGCAGCCCCGCTGACGACATTCATCGTCGGGTATGCGGCCGGTCGCGCGGCTACTGGCGCAAAATCGCCGAACGTAGCGGCTGCGAACGCTACAGAGACGGCAAATCGCCTCTGTCGCGAAGTCAACGATGACTGAGGAACCCTCAGCGGCCAGTCCTCCACGGACCTGGCATACGGCTCGACACTATTGCTATCGGGTCGCCGGACTGCTGGCATCGCAGACGCTACAACTCGACGAAACGGTCGGACGGGTCACGGCACGAGCAATTGAGGCACTTTGTCCGGTGCCACATTACAATTCGTCGGCGATGGACGGGTGGGCCGTTTCGGGCCCCGCCCCATGGACACTGTCGAATAGGCCTTCTCTTGAGCACGGACAGGCAACGACGGTATTGACCGGCGGCCTCATTCCCTCGGGTTGTGAAGCGGTGCTTCGCAGCGAGCACGGCATCGTGCACCATCGCGACACCGGCGACCTGCTCGACCTTGAAGGCGCGCGACCTGACGAGCCGCGCCCGGGTGAACACATCCGCCGAGCCGGCGACGAGGCGTGCATAGGCGATACCGTCATCGCAGCCGGCACGGTGCTGAACCCCGCCCACATTGCGGTCGCTGCCGTATGCGGCCATGACCACATCGAGGTCGTGAGCATCCCGGATGTGGCGCTGCTCCTGACCGGCGACGAGGTCATCGAGTCAGGGGTACCCGAGCCAGGTTATGTACGCGACTCGTTCGGGCCGCAACTCCCGTCAGTCATCAAAATGCTTGGCGGCAGAGTCTCTTCGGCAAAACGTCTGAGCGATGACCTCGCCGCGTTGACAGCCGCCATCGACAAAGCGCGCGTTGACGTCATCATCACGACCGGAGGTACCGGCGGCTCCTCGGCCGATCACCTGCACACAGCGCTGCACGATCTCGGTGCTCAAATCCTCATTGATGGGGTCAGCATGCGTCCGGGAAGTCCGAGTCTGCTTGCGCGACTTCCAGACGGCCGATTTCTGGTGGGACTTCCGGGCAATCCGTTGGCAGCGATGGCCGGCGTAATGACGCTGGTCGAACCGCTGCTTGCAGGTCTGTCCGGCGGCCTCGAACCCGAACTGGGGTCGGTAACCGTTCGCGGCGACATGGCGGGACGAGCCGCAACGACTCGTCTGCTCCCCTACAGGCTGGAAGGCGGCGAAGCGATCCAGAGCCAGTGGCAAGGGTCGGGCATGATGCGTGGTTTGGCCGATGCCGACGGTTTTCTGGTGTGCCCGCCGGTCGGAGTTGCTGCCGGCGAAGCCGCCGAAACCGTCGGGTTGCCGTGGACGACGCCCCGACGGCTCAACTGACCCGTTAGCGTACCGAGAATACGGACGCGGTCAGCGTTTTGGTTAGTGTTGTGAGTACGTCATACGACGGTCAACGCATCGCCGGTCTCGCCGCGCGACTCGCGTGACAACCTCGTTGGTTCAAGGCGGATCACCACTGATTTCGACACCGGCGTATTGCTGCCTTCGGCCGTGAAGTCCAGCGGCACCAGCGGATTGGCTTCGGGGAAATATGCGGCTGCGCAGCCACGACTGGTGGGGAATGACACGACCCGGAAATCGCGCACAACGCGGTCGACGTTGTCGGTGAACTCACTGTGTACGTCCACAAGCTCGCCGTCAGCGATGCCGAGGCTCTCAAGGTCATTCGGGTCGACAAAAATGACTCGGCGGCCCTTCTTGATGCCTCGATAACGGTCGTTGAGACTGTAGATGGTGGTGTTGAACTGGTCGTGTGAGCGCACCGTTTGCAGCAGTAGTCGGTCGGGCGGACATTGGATGAATTCGAAGTGGTTGACCGTCAGAATCGCCTTACCCGAGGGTGTCGTAAAGGTTCGCGAGTCGCGCGGTCCGTGTGGGAGAAGAAATCCGCCGTCTTGGCGGATCCGAGTGTTGAAGTCTTCGAACCCCTCGACGACTCGCGAAATGTGATCGCGGGCGACGTCATAGTTCGCCTCCATCGCCGCCCAATCGACGAATCCTCCGTCACCGAGCACCGATCGTGCAAGTCGCGTCACAATGGAAATTTCTGACAGCAGTCCCGGAGCTACGGGCGCCACACGGCCCTTCGTTGAGTGAACAGCGCATACCGAATCCTCAACCGAAAGGATCTGCGGGCCGGAAGCCTGCATATCAATTTCGCTACGCCCCAGGGTCGGAAGGATCAGAGCCTCGTCGCCGATGACGGCATGATTCCGATTCAACTTGGTCGAAATCTGAACGGTCATCTCGGTGTTTTGGAACGCGGCTTCGGCCGCCGTCGTGTCGGACACCGCCGCGACCAGGTTGCCGCCCAGTGCGATCCAGACTTTGATAGTTCCGTCGCGCATACCCCGAATTGCTTCGACAGCGTCGACACCGATCTCGCGTGGCGGGTCGAAGCCGAACTCGGTCTGCAACGCGTCGAGGAAATCAGGCGGCATCTGTTCCCAGATGCCCATCGTACGATCACCCTGAACATTGCTGTGGCCACGGATCGGTGAGGCGCCGGCTCCGGGCTTGCCAATGTTGCCGCGCAGCAGGAGCAGGTTGATGATCTCCTTAATGTTGGGGACGGCCTCCTTGTGCTGGGTCAGACCCATGGCCCAGGTGATGATGACCCTGTCTGCTTTGAGGTAGCGAGCGGCCAGTTCGTCGATCTCCGCGGAGGTCAAACCGGTGGCATCGTGGACCGCCTGGTCGTTGAGGTGCGAAAGATGTTCGGTGAGGTCGGCAAGACCCTCACAGTGCTCATCGAGGAACGCATGATCAAGGACGGTGCCGGGGTTTCGAGCCTCGGCTTCGAGCACCCGCTTGGAGACCGCCTGCATCAGCCAACCGTCACCGCCGAGACGGATCTGCAGATATTGATCGGCGACCCCGGTGCCGTTGCCCAGTATGCCCTTGACCTTTTGCGGGTTCTTGTACCGGATCAGACCGGCTTCGAGCAGCGGATTGACCGCAACGATCTCGGCACCGGCTTCCTTGGCCTCCTCGATCGCGGTCAGCATGCGCGGGTGGTTGGTGCCTGGATTTTGGCCCATGATGATGATCAAGTCGGCCTTGGCAAAATCACTGTAGACGATCGTGCTTTTACCGACGCCGATCGTCTCCCCCATGGCAAGGCCGGTGGATTCGTGGCACATGTTCGAACAGTCCGGCAGGTTGTTGGTGCCGAAAGCGCGGACGAACAATTGATAGATAAATGCCGTTTCATTCGCAGTACGACCGCTTGTGTAGAACGCAGCCTCGTCGGCAGAGTCGACGCTTTTGAGCTTGTCGCCGATGATCTGGAAGGCCCGATCCCAGCTAACCGGTTCGTAATGATCCTTGCCGGCCGGCTTGTAAACCGGCTCGACGAGGCGGCCCTGCATACCCAACCAATATTCGGACTTGTCAAGCAAATCGGCGACGGAATGGTCGGCCCAGAAACTCGTAGGAATCATGACTGGCGTCGCTTCCCAAGTCAATGCTTTTGCACCGTTCTCGCAGAACTCAAGTGCCTTTCGGTGGTCCGGGTCCGGCCAAGCACAACTCATGCAGTCAAAGCCGTCCTTTTGATTCATCGACGTCAGCGTCTGAATGCTTCGCTTCACCCCCATGCCCTTCAGTGCCGGCACCATCGAGTTGGTGACGCCGGGGACGCCAGCCGCCCACGTTTTGGGTTCACCCACCTCAATATCGTCATCGTTGACGTCTTGGACCGGTGGTTTGCTGGTCATGCCGCACTGCCTTCTTTGATGAGGTTGCCGGCGACGCGTTGGGCGCCGGCATAAATAACCATGGATTGGCCGCGTAGAAAGCCGACAAGGGTCATACCGACCTCGCTGGCAAGCTCGGCTGCCAGCGACGATGGTGCGGACACGGCCGCCAAAAACGGTAGGCCAGCCATCGACGCCTTCTGCGTCAACTCGAAACTGGCGCGGCCAGAAACCATCAGCACGCATCCGCGTAGTGGCAAAAGGTCTTCCTTGAGTGCCCAGCCAATGACCTTGTCGACCGCGTTGTGCCGGCCGACATCTTCGCGAAGGACGAGCAATTCACCGGTCGTCCCGTCGAACAAACCCGCGCCGTGCAAACCACCGGTCTTGTCAAACACGGCTTGTTCGGCGCGTAACCGTTCAGGGAACGTTGCGAGCAACGGTGCGTCAATGCGGAGCGGGTCCTCATCGACCGCATAGATCGACTTGGTGCGCACTGCGTCGATGCTTGCCTTGCCGCACAGTCCACACGAACTGGTCGTGAAAAAGGCACGCTCAAGGCTCGGGTCAGGTGCGGGCACCCCTGTCCCGAGAGTGACGTCAAGGACGTTGTAGGTATTGAGTCCTTCGGCAGTGGCGCCGGCACAATAGCGTGCTGCAGCGAAATGCTCGGCCTGCGAGATAACGCCCTCGGAGACAAGGAAGCCGGCGGCGAGATCAACGTCGTGGCCCGGTGTACGCATCGTGATGGCCAGCGACTTGCCGCCAACCCTCATCTCAAGCGGTTCTTCGACCGCGAGGAGATCGTCGCGTATGGCTGCGACATCCCCTTCAGTCAGACGGGTTACTCGACGTCGCGAAGTAATTCGGCTCACCATCCATGATTACCAGCCATCGGGTGTTTCTACAACTCGCCGCGAGTAGTTTCGGCGGCGGGCAAGTTGACCTGCACCAACGGTAGGAACAATTGCAGCAGTGGCCCCACGCCCACGGCATACAAGATCGTGCCGATACCGATCGTGCCTCCCAGAATGACGCCTATCACCAGCGCGATGATCTCCACGCCGGTGCGCATGAGACGCACGCTGCGTCCGGTGATTCGGTTGAGCGCCATCGAAAGCCCATCGCGTGGACCGGTACCCAGGTGGACGCCGATGTAGAGCGCGCTGGCGATGCCATTGACGACAATGCCGCCGACCACCAGAAAAATCTGCGCCCACAATGCCTCGGGTTGCGACATGACTTTGAGGCCTAGATCGGCGGCGAGGCCGATGAGGAAAACATTGAGGATCGTGCCCAGACCGGGCCATTGCCTCAACGGGATCCACAGCAGGAGCACCAGCGCACCGGTCACGATCACCACCTGCCCGAACGTGAGCGACACGTGCTGGGCGACGCCCTG
>JBBSRT010000118.1:0-5622 GCA_038242765.1 Propionibacteriales bacterium | reverse complement strand
CGTCGGGCTCAGCGGGGTTCCGGCAACAGTCGTTTGACGACTTTACCGGCGGGATTGCGTGGCAGTTCGTCGACGAAGACGACGTCCCGCGGAACCTTGTAGCGGGCGAGATTCTTACGAACGAAGGCTTTGACCGCGTCGCCATCGAGCTCGCCGTCACCCACGACGTATGCCCGCAACCGAGCCCCGAACTCTTCGTCGGGAATGCCGATGACGGCAACCTCGACGATGTCGGGATGGCCAGTCAGAAGCTCCTCGATCTCCATCGGAAAGACGTTCTCCCCGCCAGAGACAATCATGTCGTCGTCCCGTCCCTCAACAAAGAGCCGCCCGTCCGCATCGAGATGACCCACGTCGCCGGTTGACATGAAGCCGTCGCTGATCGTTTTGTTGGCGCCATCGGTGTAGCCGCCAAACTGCAGACTGCTGCGTACGAAGATCCGACCCGGCACGCCGGTCGAGACCTGTGCGTCATCGGTGTCGAGGATCCGGATCGTGGTGCCGAATGGCGGACGACCGACTGTGCCGGGCGCGGCCCGCAAGTCCTCAGGCGTCGCAATGGCCACGAATGCCACCTCGGTTGAGCCATACAGGTTGTACACGATGTCACCGAGCAGATCCATCGCTTGAGCGGCCAAACCGGCCGAGAGTGCCGATCCCGATAATGCGACGACCCGCAGCGCAGCTAGATCGCGGGCCCGGATCTCGTCCGCGCCGATAGTGAGAAGCCGAGACAGCAGGATCGGCAGCGTGATGAGCGTGTCGATCCGGTGGGCTTCGAGCGCGTCGAGAATCCGCTGCGGCCGCATGCTTCGACTGATCACCACCGTATTGCCCATCCCGAAGGCCAGCATCGAGGTGGACAGTCCCCAGGCGTGGAACAGCGGCGCGGCGATCAGCACGTTCCTGCCGGCACGCAGCGGAACTTTCGAAAGAAAACCACCGGGTGCGGCCAACGTGATGTCGATGTCGCGGGGCGCGCCTTTTGGCGTACCGGTTGTGCCGCTGGTGAGGAGGACGACGCGCTGCGCCCGCTTCGGCTTGGGCGCTGTCGAGCCGGCACCGTCGCGCACCAATTGTCGGACCGTCGGTCTTCCTTTTGCCGTGGCCTTGCTGCTGTCGGCGATGACGACCTGGACAGTTGCATCGAGGTTGTCGAGCCGGTCGGCGAACTCCACATCACAGATCAACGCTGTGATGCGCTCGCGCGTGCACACATCGGCCAGTTGAGGCCCAGAGAAGTCGGTGTTGAGCAGTAGTGTGCGGGACCCCAGTTTGCCAGCGGCGAAGAAAATTTCGAAGAACGCTCGGTGGTTGCGGCACAGGATTCCAACGCTGGCTTCGGAATCGACACCGAGCCGGTGGAGCGCGGCAGCGAGCGCTTCGCTGTTGACGTGCAGGTCCGCGAACGAGAGGCTGCCCTCGTCGTCGATGACGGCGATGCCACGGGGATTCATGGCCTTGGCACCGGCGGTCGCGGCGCCCTCAATCCCGTGCGCATGGATGGCCTTAAGCACGTCGATGTACTGCACGGGGTTGGCCGAGAGTACTGCTTGCGGCCCGGCTGCGCGTACGAGTGTCACGGCATAGCGCGACTCGATCGCGATCCGCGTGGCGGCGCCCCGAGCGATGTTACCGAGGTTCATGCGCATTCCTTTGCTCATCGCTGTGCCCCATCTTCACACCAATGGGAGCAACGGACTCAGGTTTGAGCGTTCGCCGCTGGCGCTGATCTTGGCATCGGCCCATGCCAATTTGCCTCGCGCCACGGCAACCCAGGTCTCGGCGGTCATTTCGACGACCGCCGGCGGTGTCCCCCGCGTATGCCGTGCGCCAGCGATCGCCTGGACCGCAGCAAACGGGAGAATCCGGATCTCGACGCTGTTGCCCGGCGCCTTCTGGGTCAGGAGCGCGAGCAAATGTTTCGTTGCGGCTTTCAGATCATCACGGCTGCCGTTGCCCGCGTCCATACGGGCAATAATCGTCTCGAACTCCCCGGCTGGAAGCGGTTTGAGCTGATGCGCCATGCCCTCAGGATATCCGTCTGATAAACATCGCTCAGGCGTTGAGTACGGCCGGAAGAGTTGCGCTCCAGACGGCGCGAACTTCGGTCAACGGTAGGTGGAACTGGTCGACCACCTCGACGAACTCCCCGCCCGTACGACCGATCGACGTCAACTCAACATCATGTTTGCTGGCCAACTCAACGAGCAACTCGTGGTCCTCTTCGGCAACAACAACCAAGGCCCGAGCAACGGACTCACTGAACAACTCAACGAACGGATCGTCAAGTTCGACGCGGACGCCGATGTCGTGGCGCAGCGAGGCCTCAACAAGCGCCATCGCCAGGCCACCATCGGACAAGTCGTGAGCGGCCTCAAGGACGCCAGCACCGGTAAGTTCGAGCATGAGCTCGGCGAGCGCGCGTTCGCCGGCAAGATCGACCGCCGGCGGCATACCGCCGAGATGACCGTGGACGACATCGGCCCAGGTGGATCCAGAGAACTCTTCCTCAGTCGAACCCAGCACGATGACATGGTCGCCGTTGCGGGTGAAACCTTGTGTGACACGTTTGGTCACATCCTGGATCACGCCAAGCACACCCACGACCGGCGTCGGCAGGATCGGAGACTCGCCGGTCTGGTTATAGAACGACACATTGCCGCCGGTCACCGGGATGCCGAGTTCGGCGCAGGCATCTTTGAGGCCGTGTGTGGCGCGCTCAAATTGCCACATCACATCGGGGTCTTCAGGCGAGCCGAAGTTGAGGCAATCGGTCACTGCCAGCGGCAATGCGCCGGTGACGGCAACATTGCGATAAGACTCCGACAGTGCGAGCTGCGCGCCGGCGTAGGGATCGAGTTTGGCGAAGCGACCATTGCAGTCGGTCGAGATCGCGACGCCGAGGTTAGTCTCCTCGTCAATGCGTACGACGCCGGCGTCTTCGGGCTGGGCGAGCACTGTGTTGCCCTGAACGTACCGGTCGTACTGGTCGGTCACCCAGGACTTGTCCGCCTGATTGGGCGAGGCGACAATCGCGAGCAGTTGCGCGCGCAGATCCTCACCTGATTTAGGACGCTCGAGCACCTCGGCCACATCGGCCTGTAACGCGTCCTGCCAGCTCGGTCGCGCGTATGGACGGTCGTAAGTTGGCCCGTCATGGGCAACCGAACGCGGCGGTACATCGACAATGCGCTCACCATGCCAGTCGATCAGCAGCCGATCACCATCGGTCACCTGGCCGACAACGGCGGCTTCAACGTCCCACTTCGAACAAATCGCCATGAAACCATCGAGATTGTCCGGCTCGACGACTGCCATCATCCGTTCCTGCGACTCGCTCATGAGAATCTCCTCAGGCGACAGGGTTGAGTCACGCAGCGGCACTGTGTCGAGCTCGACGTGCATACCGCCGTCACCGGCACTTGCCAGCTCACTCGTGGCACAGGACAGGCCGGCACCACCGAGGTCCTGTATGCCCGCCACAACCCCGGCTTTGAACAGTTCGAGCGTGCACTCGATGAGCAACTTCTCCATGAATGGGTCGCCGACCTGGACCGCCGGGCGCTTGCTCGGTCCAGTTGATTCAAATGTCTCCGATGCGAGTACGGAGACGCCGCCAATACCGTCACCGCCGGTGCGCGCGCCATACAGAATGACCAGATTGCCGACCCCGCTGGCGTGCGCGAGATGCAGGTCTTCGTGCCGGAGCACCCCGACGCAGAGGGCGTTGACCAGCGGGTTGCCGAGGTAGGACTCGTCGAAGACAACTTCGCCGCCGATGTTGGGCAGGCCAAGCATGTTGCCGTAGCCACCGACCCCAGCCACGATGCCTGGCATGACACGCTTAGTGTCCTCGGCGTCAAGGGGCCCGAAACGCAGCGGGTCCATGATCGCGACCGGACGCGCACCCATCGCAAGAATGTCGCGGACGATGCCGCCGACACCGGTCGCTGCCCCCTGATAGGGCTCGACATAGCTCGGGTGGTTGTGCGATTCGACCTTGAAAGTGACCGCGTAGCCCTGACCGATGTCGATAACACCGGCGTTCTCACCGATGCCAGCAAGGGTCTTGCCAAGCGGGGTCTCCTGCGGAAGATCGCCGAACTTCTTCAGGTGGACCTTGGAGGATTTATAGGAACAGTGCTCGCTCCACATAACCGAATACATGGCCAATTCAGCGCCGGTCGGGCGGCGGCCGAGGATCTCGCGGATACGCGCATACTCATCGGCTTTGAGGCCGAGCTCGGCCCATGGCTGCTCCCGATCGGAGCTGCTGGCGGCATTGTCGACGGTGTCGAGGGAGTTCTTGGCTTCGCTCACGAGCCGAGTCTATCGGGCTGCTTGGGTGGTCAAACCACGGCCAAAATAGCTCAGACCAAAACTTACAATCAGCGCCAGGCGCCACGGGTGTACTGCGGCGGGTACGGCGCCTCGCGCCACGGAATCCCGAGCTCGAACGCAGCCCGCTGCGGCCAGCCAGGTTCGCGCAGCGCCGCCCGAGCCATCAGCACGGCATCGGCGGACCCTTCGGCGAGGATCTCTTCTGCCTGCTTCGCCTCGGTGATGAGGCCGACGGCGGCGGTGGGTACGCCCGCTGCGCGGATTTGATGCGCGAACGGCACCTGATATCCCGGCCCGACGGCGATCTCTTGGGACGCATCGAGACCGCCCGATGACACGTCGACGAGATCAACGCCATGAGCCATGAGCCGCCTGCTTAACTCTGCGGTCTCATCGACTGTCCAGCCTCCGTCGACCCAGTCCGATGCCGAGAACCGCACAAAGACTGGTTTGTCCTGTGGCCAGACGCGGCGGATCGCCTCCACCACCTCAAAAATGATGCGCGTGCGATTGGCGAAGGATCCGCCGTACTCATCACTACGTTTATTGGACAGCGGCGAAAGGAACTGATGCAAGAGATAGCCGTGTGCAGCATGGACTTCAACCAGATCAAAGCCCGCCTTATCGGCTCGTATGGCAGCCGCGGCGAATGCTGCCACGACGTGGGAAATCTCCTCGACGCTCATCTGGCGCGGCTCGAGCAATCCCTCGAATGCTTCGGCCGAGGGCCCAACGACCTGCCAGCCACCGTCGTCGGCGGCGATCGCGCCGGTCCCGTCGGTGAAGACTCCATACGTAGAGGCCTTGCGACCGGCATGTGCGAGCTGCATACCGATCACTGCGCCTTGGCCTTTGACGAACTCCGTGATCCGGCGCCACGGCGCAATCTGCTTGTCGGACCAGATGCCGGTGTCCTCGGGGCTGATGCGGCCTTCGGGAACGACCGCTGTCGCTTCGCTGATGATCAGGCCAAAACCGCCGGTCGCACGCGCACCAAGATGGACCAAATGCCAGTCAGTTGGGATCCCATCCTGGGCGAAAACGCTGTATTGGCACATGGCCGCCAACCAAATGCGGTTGCGGGCGGTGACGCCACGAAGGGTCATGTGTTCAAAGAGGAGGCTCACCTCTGCTTCAACCACTGTCCGATCCTGATATTCCCGGTGGGGTGGTGTCACAGCCACCTAACTTCTGCACAGGAAGGTGGCTCAGACACCACCCCACCGGGATTGGATCAGAGTTCGCTGAGCGGAACCGCGGGATCGGCGAGCCGGGCCG
>JBBSRT010000117.1:0-5626 GCA_038242765.1 Propionibacteriales bacterium | reverse complement strand
GCCACGCGGTGATTAGATCCGCGGCCGGCGGAAGGTGATTTGGTCCTTGCTGCTCCACTCGAAGGAACCCGGACTACGCAGATCGATGGGTTCCCACCGGTCGGTGGCCATCTCATTGAGAAGGGCTTCGCGGGTCGAGGCCCGGAGTTCGCATTCGCGTACCGCATACTCGTAAGTCGTGTCAGTCATCTGCTCTCTTTCGTGGATATCGGCGCCGCCATTCTAGGCTATTCACCGCGGGCCGACCGCCGTCACGCGGACGACCGCTTCACCTGCCTCATCTGATTGCGCCAGATCGACTTCGGCGCTGATGCCCCAGTCGCGGTCGCCGGCCGGATCGGCGAATGTCTGTCGTACGGTCCACAGTTCGCTTCCCTGCTCGACCATGAAGAGCGCCGGTCCGCGTGCGGCAGGACCGGTACCCAATTCGTCGTACTCTTCGTCGTATGCAGCCATTGCCTCGGCCCATGCTTCGCCGTCCCAGCCCGAGGCGGCATCGAGGGTGTCAAGTTCGCTCCAACGCCCAAATGCCGCCAGCTCGACGCGTCGGAACATCGCGTTGCGCACCAACACCCCGAATGCGCGTGCGTTGCCGGTGACGGGCCGCGGCGGCGCACTGCCATCAGCTTTCGGCCGCACCTCATCGACGTCGACGTCGGGTGCAATCAGCTGCTCCCACTCATCGAGCAGACTGGAGTCGGTTTGACGCACCAACTCCCCAAGCCATTCGGTTAGGTCGCCAAGTTCGGTGTTGCGGACCTTGTCGGGCACCGTACGCACCAACGTCTTGTAGACATCAGACAGGTAGCGAAGCACCATGCCTTCGGAGCGCGCGAGGTTGTAGCTGCCGATGAGTTCGGAGAACGTCATCGCGCGTTCCCACATCTCACGCACCACGGACTTAGGCTTCAGTTCATGATCGGCGACCCAGGGGTGACCGCTGCGATAGTGCTCGTATGCGGCCTCGAGCAGCTCGCGTAACGGTTGCGGATGCTCAACGTCCTCGAGCAGTTCCATCCGCTCGTCATAATCGATGCCGTCCATCTTCATTTCCGCTACCGCTTCGCCGCGTGCACGGAACCGTTGCGCCGAGATGATCGGCCTGGGGTCGTCGAGCGTGGCCTCGATGACCGACACCACATCGAGGGCGTAGGTCTCAGCTTCGCGATCGAGTAGGTCGAAAGCGGCCACCGCGAAGGGCGACAGCGGCTGATTGAGAGCGAAGTTGGCCTGCAGGTCAACGGTGAGGCGCAGGGTGCGGCCGTCGGCGTCAGGCGGTTCAAGGCGTTCGACCACGCCGCCGGCCAGGAGTGCCTCGACGATGTCGTTGACCTCTTGCAACATTGTGTCCTGCGCGGCTTCGACCTCATCGCTTTCACGCAACAGGTGCTCCAAGGAGTCGATAGCATCGCCGGGACGCGAAATGACGTCAAGCACCATCGCGTGACTGACCCGCATGCGCGAGATGAGTGCTTCGGGAGTGCCGGCAGACAGCTTTTCGAAGGTGCCCTGCCCCCACGAGACGAATCCTTCGGGTGGTTTCTTGCGCACGATTTTGCGCAGCTTCTTCGGATCGTCGCCGGCCTTGTTGAGCATCTTGGCGTTCTCGACGTCGTGCTCGGGTGCTTCGACCACAACGTGCCCGATCGTGTCGTAACCGGCTCGGCCCGCGCGGCCGGCGATCTGCTGGAACTCGCGCACCTGTAGTTGGCGTTGACGGGTGCCGTCATACTTCGATAATCCGCTGAACAGCACCGTACGGATTGGCACGTTGATCCCCACCCCGAGCGTATCGGTGCCGCAGACGACCTTCAGCAAACCGGCCTGGGTGAGAGTTTCGACGAGGCGCCGATAGCGTGGCAGCATGCCCGCGTGGTGAACGCCGATGCCCATCCGTACGAGCCGCGACAGCGTCTTCCCGAATGCAGAATTGAACCGGAAGTCGCCCAGATGTTCGGCGATTACGTCGCGTTCAGCACGGGAGGCGACCTTGGCACTGGCCAGAGCTTGTGCGCGTTCGAGGGCCGAGGCCTGGGTGAAGTGCACGACATAAACCGGCGTCTGGTGGGTCGCGACGAGTTGTTCGAGGGTTTCGTGGGCGGGGGTCGTTACGTATTCATAGACCAACGGGACCGGCCGTTCGACGGTGCTGACCGTTGCTGTTTCGCGGCCGGTGCGTCGTTTCAGATCTTGTTCAAAGCGGCTGGTGTCACCGAGCGTCGCCGACATGAGCAGGAACTGCGCGCGCGGAAGTTCGATGAGCGGTACCTGCCAGGCCCAACCACGGTCCGGGTCAGCATAGAAATGGAATTCGTCCATCACCACCAATCCGATGTCTGCGCCGACTCCCTCACGCAACGCCATATTGGCCAGCACCTCCGCGGTTGCGGCAATGATCGGCGCATCAGCGTTCACGGCAGCATCGCCGGTGATCATGCCGACGTTCTCGGCACCGAAGATGTCACACAGGTCGAAAAATTTTTCGCTCACCAGAGCCTTGATCGGTGCGGTGTAGACGCTACACTCGCCGCGTGCCAACGCGGCGGCCATGGCGCCGGTAGCAACAAGGCTTTTCCCCGAACCGGTCGGCGTGGCAAGAATGACATTGGAGCCGCCGATGCATTCGATCAGCGCTTCGTCCTGTGTGGGATAAAGCGTCAGACCGCGGCTCTCGACCCAGGTCCCGACGGCCGCGTAGACGGCATCCTCATCGGTGGTTGTGCCCTTGGGCAGCAGATCGATGAGGCGCACCAACGCATTCTCTCGTGCGCCTCTGAACACCACGCGGCCACTCCCCCGCGGTCGTCATGCAAACCGGTTCGAAAACCCCGGCGAGCTACCGAGGTGGCGGCACGATGACGACCGGGCATTCGGCCAACCGTGCACACGCATCGCCAACCGAACCCATCGAACTGTGTATCAGTTGCGAGGTCCCGTGCCTGCCCATCACGAGCAGATCGGTCGATGACGAGCATCGAAGCAACACCTCGACCGGGTCGCCGTGATGCGCGACCCGATCGATTCGATCGGGGTTTTCAAGCTCGGCCAGAGCGTCGTCAAGCATCGCTTCGGTACGTGAGCGGGCGGTTTCTTCGGACTCGTCCGCTTCGGCGCTAAACGCACCGACAACGTGGATCGGGCTCGACGAATCGCCAGCACAATCCACGGCCCAAGAAAGCGCCTGCCGACTCGCTGCAGACCCGTCGAATCCGACGGTGATGTCAATTCCTTTACCGCTGTGGCGGTCCATCAGGATCACCTTTCCCCAGCTTCGGCTTCATCGCTTTTCTTTTTGCCGTGGCTCTTGATTCGTTCACGGCCTGGTATGACGACCACGGGGCAGTGGGCGTGCGTGACGACGTGCTGGCTCACCGAACCCAAAAGCGCTCCCACGAAACCGCCATGGCCACGTGAGCCGACCACCAGAAGATCAGAGTCGCCGACCGCGGAAAGCAATGCCAATGCAGGGTGGCCCTCGATGGCCTCCCACGAGATGGGAACCTCATGTCCCTGGCTGGCTTCATCAACGAGTTGGCTCGCTTTGGTCTCGGCCACTGATGCCAGCGCCTGCTGGGTCCCGAACGACGGATCCATACCCAACCCGAACGCGTTCGAAGCACCATAGGCGGAGGGATGCTGCCAAGCCATCACCGTATGCACGGTGGTTGCGCGCAGTTGTGCCTCCTGTACCGCCCAATCCAATGCAGCCATTGAACCTGCCGAGCCGTCAATGCCGACGACGATGCGCGGAATTTGTTCGTCAGCCATGTCGCTGATCCTTTCGAGGTTCTCCTACTTTTGCTCCCCACCATAGCCTCGCCACGACAAGTGAAAATCGGATGGTTTCGACGTGGACCACGGCTCGCCGATAGTCTGCCACCGTGAGCGGAACGGTTTTGAATCACATGCGTCGGGCAGTCGAAGGGCTCGCACCCGGGTACTTCGCCTTCGTCATGGCCACCGGCATCATCTCGGTCGGGATGAAGCTGGAAGGTTTCCAGACCATATCCGCCGCGCTGCTGATAATCTGTAGTGTTGCTTTCGTCTCCCTGCTGGGTCTGACACTGTGGCGGTTCGTGGCCTATCGCAGCGCGCTGTCCAAAGATTTTCTGGACCCGGCGCGGGCGTTCGGTTTCTTTACGTTCGTCGCCGGCACCAACGTCCTGGGCGTTCGGCTTGGGATGGCAGGCCACTACACGACGACCGCGGTCTTGCTGGCGCTGTCAGGGGTGGCCTGGCTGCTTCTGGGTTACATAGTTCCCTGGACAGCAGTCCTGGGCCGAGTCGAGCGACCGGTGGTTGCAATCGCAAACGGCACGTGGTTCATCTGGGTGGTGGCCAGCCAGTCGGTTGCTGTCGCCGCGGCGACCGTCGAACCGGTATTCGAGAACGGCCGGCGCGAATTGGCCTTGCTGGCGGTGACTTCCTGGTCGGTCGGTGTCTTTTTGTATGCCGCCACCGCGATTATCGTGACCCTGCGCTTGATGCTCTACGAGTTCGGGCCCGAGGAACTCACTCCCCCGGATTGGGTCGCGATGGGGGCGCTGGCCATCACCGTGCTGGCGAGTGCACGCATCGTGGAGATGGCCGATGCCCCGATGGTGGATGTGACCCGCGATTTGATCGCCGGTCTTGCCGTCGTTTTCTGGGCGTTTGCGACATGGCTCATTCCGGTCCTGTTCGCAGCAGGATGGTGGCGTCATGTGACACGTCGGGTGCCGCTGAAATATGACGCAACGTTGTGGAGTTTCATCTTCCCGCTCGGAATGTATGCCGTCGCCGGCATCTATCTGGGAGACGCCGACCGGTTGCCAGTGGTGGGGTTTATCGGCAGCGTGGAACTGTGGGTTGCCTTCGGCGCCTGGTCGTTGGTTACCGGCGCGATGGCTGTTCACATCGCCCGGACCGTCTTCTCACGAAGCCCGCGTCAAACATCAGCCGCCACGCAATAATCAAGGAGTCCTAGCCGATACAACTCTGTTAGCGTGAGCGGACAATCGCGAGGGGAACTGCATGAGCACCACGATGAACAGCGGCTTGACCGATGCATTGATCAAGACCCGCAGATTCTTTACGAAGAACCAGCCGGTCTCGCCCGATGGCCGCACGCTGCTCAAGGTGGGTGGCCGTACGGGCGATTCGTTTTATCGGGACCGTTGGAGCCACGACAAGGTTGTGCGGTCGACGCACGGAGTGAACTGCACCGGCTCCTGTTCATGGAACGTTTACGTCAAAGACGGCATCATCACGTGGGAGACCCAGGCCGTCGACTATCCCACCACGGGCCCCGACAAGCCCGAATATGAGCCGCGAGGGTGCCCCCGCGGTGCCTCCTTCTCGTGGTACACCTACTCACCGACACGCACGCGCTACCCCTACATTCGCGGTGTCCTGCTTGAGATGTATCGAGAAGCCAAGGCACGATTGAAAGACCCTGTTCTTGCGTGGGCGGACATCACCGAAGACCCCGAACGGTCCGCACGCTACAAGCGGGCACGCGGCAAGGGCGGTTTGGTACGGGCCAACTGGGATGAGGCAGTCGAGATCGTTGCGGCCGCCCATGTGCACACCATCCGCAAGTGGGGCCCGGACCGGGTAGCGGGATTTTCTCCCATTCCGGCGATGT
>JBBSRT010000116.1:0-5644 GCA_038242765.1 Propionibacteriales bacterium | reverse complement strand
GGTCGAGGAGGTCGCTTCGCTGACGAAGCCCGACGCCATCCAATGGTGCGACGGCTCCGACGAGGAGTGGACCAAGATCACCGACGCCCTGGTCGACGCCGGCACCTTCGCACGTCTTGACGAGTCCAAAAAACCCAACTCTTTCGCATGCGCATCCGATCCCTCGGACGTGGCGCGAGTAGAAGGCCGCACCTTCATTTGCAGCAAGGATGAAGACGATTGCGGCCCGACCAACAACTGGATGGACCCCAACGAGATGAAGGGCATCCTCACGGGTCTCTTTGATGGCTCCATGACCGGCCGCACCATGTATGTCATCCCGTTCGTGATGGGCCACATTGATGCCGAGCATCCCATGTTCGGCGTCGAGATCACCGACTCCGCCTATGTGGTCGCTTCGATGCGCATCATGGCCCGCATCGGCAAAGAAGTTCTCGACGCGATCGAGGCCACGGACGCCTCATACGTTCCTGCTTTGCATTCAGTCGGCATGCCATTGGCCGCGGGGCAAGAAGACGTTGTATGGCCGTGCAACGACACTAAATACATCGTCCACCTCCCCGAAGAACGCACCATCATGTCGTATGGCTCGGGCTACGGCGGCAACGCGCTGCTGGGCAAGAAGTGTTATGCCCTGCGCATCGCGTCGGCAATCGCCCGCGATGAGGGCTGGATGGCCGAACACATGCTGATCCTGAAGCTCACCAATCCTGAGGGCGTCGTCAAGCACATCGCCGCGGCCTTCCCAAGCGCGTGCGGCAAGACGAACCTGGCGATGATCACGCCCACTATTCCGGGCTGGAAAGCCGAGACGGTGGGCGACGACATCGCCTGGATGCGGATCCGCGCCGACGGACGCCTGTATGCGGTGAACCCCGAGTTTGGCCTCTTTGGCGTGGCTCCGGGCACCGGTTATGGCACCAACCACAATGCGATGGAAACCATCGAAAAGGGCAACTCGATCTTCACGAACGTCGCCCTGACCGATGACGGCGATGTGTGGTGGGAAGGAATGACTGACCAGACGCCGTCCCACCTGACCGACTGGAAGGGCCGCGATTGGACTCCCGACTCCGACGAACCGTCCGCACACCCCAACAGCCGCTTCTGCACACCGATCCGTCAATGCCCGATCATCGCGCCCGAATACGACGACCCCAATGGTGTGCCGATCGACGCGATCCTCTTCGGCGGGCGACGCAAGACCACTATCCCGCTGGTGGCCGAGGCCCGCGACTGGGCGCACGGCACGTTCATGGGCGCGACGCTCTCTTCGGAGACGACCGCGGCCGCCACTGGCGCCGTCGGCGTCGTGCGCCGCGACCCGATGGCCATGTTGCCGTTCATTGGTTACGACGCCGGCGACTACCTGAGTCACTGGATCGAAATGGGCAAGAACAACGACGAAGCCAAGATGCCGAGAATCTTCTACGTCAACTGGTTCCGCCGCGACGAAGACGGCAGCTTCCTGTGGCCCGGATTCGGCGAAAACAGTCGGGTGCTCAAATATGTCGTTGACCGTCTCGAAGGCAAGGTCGAAGCCGTGGACACGCCGGTCGGCCTCGTCCCAGCGCCGGGTGCCCTGGACGTTGATGGGCTCGATATGACTGCCGAACAGCTCGCGAAGGCGGTGGCGGTCAATCCCGAAGAGTGGAAGACCGAGATCCCGCAAATCACCGAATGGTTCGAGAAGTTCGGCGACAAGTTGCCGGCCGTACTTCGGACCGAGCTCGACTCGCTGAAGTCGCGTCTCGACGCATAACTTCGGTTCGTGGCGGCAGCTTCGGCGGACGGACGCGGATGATCAGTGCGTTTTCGCTACGGTGGGGCGGCTGGGTTGCGCTTCCGCTGCTGGCGAGTGCGATTCCGCTCTTGCGGGATGGCCGGTGGTCCGTGGCGGTTGCCGTGGCCGCCGTTGCGGTGTTGGCTGCCGTCGCAGCGGCACGGCTTCGCGATTTTGACGCCCCGTACGCGGCGAACCTTGAGAACCTGCCACGACGCCGCACTCGCAAACCCACGATCAGCCGGCGCGGCAAAGCCATCATCTTGGCCGTACTTGTCGTCAACGTGGTGGCGGCTGCTTTCTCCGCGCCGATGATTCTTTGCAGCATGCTCGTGCTGGTCGGACTGTCTGCCGGCCTCACGCTGGCACGACCATTAAGCAGCTACGTCAAAAATCGCCGCCAGATTCGACACGCCATTGAGGTCTACGCGCCCGTGGTCGCGTTGCCCTATGCCGGACACGTTTTTTTTCACATCCCGATGTGGACGCCATACGTAAAACGCAGCGAGTTGCCCTATGTGGTGATCGCCAGCAATCATGCGCGGTTCAAAACCATGTCGGCAACACTCGGCGACCCGATTATGGCGCCTGCCAAGAACACGACGTGGGGACAGACTTTCCCCACGTCGGTGCGAGTCGCCTTGTATGTGCACAACGCCGGACGCAATGACCGCTTCCTAGCCCGCCCCGGCATCCAGCACGTCTTCGTCGGCCATGGCGAGAGCGACAAACCCGGAAGCGCGTCGGTATCCATCGACCGCTATGACGTCATATTGTCTGCCGGTCAAGCCAACATCGATCGCTTCGCTGCCGCCGGTGTCAATATTGAGGCCGAGAAGTTCCACATCATCGGCCGGCCACAAAGCGTCGACTTCTCCACTGTCAGCCGGCCGATCAGCGAAGCCAGCCGCCCGGTTGTGCTGTATGCGCCCACCTGGCCGCACCAGGAGATCGACAAAAACCTGTCATCAGTTTTTTTGGGCGAATCGATTGTGGAGGCGCTGCTCGAGCGCGGCCATACGGTCATGTTCCGCCGCCATCCTGCGGGCCGATTCAATGACGAGGGCGAAGCAGCCATCGAGCGAATCAACGCACTCATTGCCTGCGACGTGGCCGCGACGGGGCGATCTCACCTTTGGGGCGACCAGGCGATGGAGATGCCGCTTGCCGCCATCTTCAACGCCAGCGATGCGATGATCACCGATGTCTCAGGCATTGCGGCCGACTACCTCGCCACACTCAAACCGTTGGCCATGGTCGCCGCGCAGACTGCCGAGCTCGACCCCCTCGACACAGACTCCGTCACCGAGAAGTTTCGAGCACGCCATGCACTCGGACGTGCCGCCTATGTGATCGAGCCCGATCTTGAGTCCCTCGCGACCACGTTGAGGCAAATGTTTGGCGCGGACCCTCTCCAAACTGCGCGCACCGAGCAGCATCGCTACTACCTCGGCGGATTGACCGGTGCCGAGTCTGCGACAACGTTCGTGGACTTCTTGCAAACATCCGTACGGTAACTCGCGCCTAGACTGGACCCATGCGTGCGATTGTGGTGGACCAGACCGGTGGACCTGAAGTGCTGAAGTTGCGTGATGTGCCAACACCCTCGGCCGGCCCCGGCGAACTCCTCGTTGACGTCGCGGCTGCAGGCGTCAACTTCATCGACATCTATGTGCGGACTGGCGCCTACCCTTCTGCGCTGCCCATACGGCCGGGCAAGGAGGGTTCGGGAGTAGTTTCCGAAGTCGGGGACGGCGCCGGCGGCTTCACCGCCGGCGACCGAGTTGCGTGGGCGATGGGAGCGAGCGGGGCATACGCCGAAAAGGCGGTGGTGCCGGCCTCCTTGGCCGTCAGGGTGCCCGACGACATCGACGCACACGTCGCAGCTGCAGCGATGTTGCAAGGGATGACCGCGCATTTCCTCAGCGAATCGATTGTGCCTCTCAAAGCCGGGGACACCGCTTTGGTGCACGCCGGAGCAGGCGGAGTCGGGCTACTTTTGACCCAGCTGCTCGTCCGCAACGGGGTACGTGTGCTCTCCACCACCTCGACTCAGGAGAAGGCGGATCTCTCCCGCGGCGCGGGCGCTTCGGACGTCATCGACTACACGGTCCAGCAGATCGCACCGGCGGTACGCGATCTGACCGGCGGCGAGGGAGTCGCTGCCGTTTTTGATGGCGTCGGCGCCGCGACGTTCGAGGCGAGTCTGGACAGCCTGCGGGCACGCGGCACCCTCATTCTCTTCGGCGCCGCCAGCGGGCCGGTCGCGGCCTTCGATCCGCAAATACTCAACGGCAAGGGCTCGCTGATGTTGACGCGACCTTCGCTGGCACATTTCATCGCCAATCGCGCCGAGCTCGAATGGCGCGCCAACGACGTGTTCGACGGCATACGCGGCGGCTCACTCAATGTGCGGATAGGCCGCACCTACGACCTCGCGGACGCCGGCGTTGCCCACGACGACCTCGCTGCGCGACGGTCGACCGGCAAGTTGCTGCTCATACCGTGACCGCCGGTTCGGCGTTGCGGTCCTGTTGGGCTTGAGTCTGGAAGAGCCAGAAAGTGCCTCCTCAGCGCACACAAAGTGCCTCCTCAGCATGCGGGAAGCATCTCTGCGACCGTAAGCGCAAAGCCCCGGCACGTGTCCGGGGCTTTGGTGGCGGAGGTGGCGAGATTTGAACTCGCGAGAGGTTTAAACCTCAACCCGCTTAGCAGGCGGGCGCACTAGGCCACTATGCGACACCTCCATGCTGCTGTTCGACACATGGCCGCAGCAACTGCCCTAGGCTACTAGGTCGAAGCGCACCAAGACCAATCGGGCGTATGAGCACACGGCCGCAACGCCAATTTGCCCACGCGAATGCACAACGTCATCCAAAATGGTCGCCAGAGCGACCGCGTTGAATGACGTTACGCGCGGTTTCGGCGGGTTCAGCAGCCCTCAGGGCAGACGACGATAACCGTGAGCCGCGTTGAGGCGTAGATGTACATCGCGCTCCAACGCGGCGGCTTGGCTGGCCACCAGCCCGAGTGGCACACGACTCGCCTTGTCACCGGTCAACCCGATCACAAGTTCGCCGCCGACCGTGTCGACCTTCTCAACCTCGGCCCACTGGGCCGCGCGGGTGCCCGCACCGGCGATGCGCCCCGTACGGAAACCGTCAGCGCGCAAGGTGATCAGCGCCGGCGGTCGCACCAGCCTCAAGGTGGCGATGCCGATCAGCAGCACTGCAATTGCGGCGGTTGCATAACTGGCCACGAGAGCCGGGCCGCTGAAGTTGCGCAACACGAATGTGGCGATGGCGAGCATGGCTGCAACGATCATGCGCCATCCGAAGAGCTGGAGCGCATGACCCCGGTCGAGTCGGTAAATTGATGTAGCCATAGAGCAGAGGGGGCGGGATTTGAACCCGCGGTTGGCATTTCTGTCAACGACCGCTTTCAAGGCGGTTCCGTTCGGCCGCTCCGGCACCCCTCCTGGCTGCGACGCAAGGCGTCACATCCCAACTATCGCAGGGCGACAGCCAAGAGCGATTCTCTCATCACTTGAGCGCGGACGTGCGAGGTGGTTCAATTCGCGAGATCGACTCGATCGAGCGGGTCGCGCGCGCTGACCGTTCACGAAGCACAGAGTGGCGCGCGATGAGCCCGACAATCAATCCCATCAGCAGCGAATACCAGGTCGACAATCCGATGTATGCCGGGAATGCACTCGGCGTCACCAGCGAGGTGGCCAGGACCGCAGTGCTGATGACCGCGAATACCAAGATCCACCACCCTTCGCGCCGCTTCGACCGCATACTGATGCCACAGATGAGAGCCGGGAAGCCAATGAAAACCTCGACCGGTCTTGGGATTCCG
>JBBSRT010000115.1:0-5665 GCA_038242765.1 Propionibacteriales bacterium | reverse complement strand
CGATCGTCGAGTCGGGCCTGGACGTCTCCAACGCCAACACCCTCAACATCGAACGCTCCGAGCTGATGGGATAGTCCCAACTTCACCAGCTGCGTGGCCGCGTCGGCCGCGGCAGCGAACGTGCCTACGCCTACTGTCTGTATCCGACCGAAAAGCCGCTGACCGAAACCGCACACGAACGCCTGGAGACGATCGCCCAGCATTCAGAGCTCGGCGGCGGTATGGCGGTGGCGATGAAGGATCTGGAGATCCGTGGCGCAGGCAACCTGCTCGGCGGCGAGCAGTCGGGCCATATTGCCGATGTCGGCTTCGACCTCTACATCCGTCTGGTCGGCGAAGCGGTGGCCGAGTTCCGCGGCGAAGGTGAACCCGAAAGCGAAGTGAAGATCGAGTTGCCAATTGAGGCACACCTGCCGCACGACTACGTGCAAAGCGAACGATTGCGGCTTGAAATGTACAAGCGGTTGGCCGACGTGCGCAATCTGAGTGAAGTCACCGAGCTGCGGGCCGAGCTCGTTGACCGCTACGGCGAGCCCCCCGTCGAGGTAGACAGCCTCCTGGAAGTTGCGCAACTGCGGGTGCGCGTGCGCGAAGCCGGCCTCACCGAAGTCACCTCGGCGGGCTCCAATGTCAGATTCGCGCCGGCCAAACTGCCCGAGTCACGCCAATTGCGGCTTGCTCGGGTCTACCCGAAGAGCACCTATAAGGCCGCGGCCGAAGTCGCCCTCGTGCCGCGCCCCAAAACTCAACCTGTTGGCGGTGAAATGTTGCGCAACGGTGAACTCATCGCCTGGTGCCGTACCGTCATCGACACGATCATCGACCCACCCGCAGCCTGACTCTCATCACCGTCACCGTGATCGGGCCCGTTACGCTAGCCCGAACCTCAGAAAGGACCATCAGTGAATCTGGTTCCCGCACCTTCGGGGCATCTGGTTTTGCCCAAAAGAGCTGCCCGTGCTGCCGCTGTTTTCGTGGTCGGCATCGTGTTGGCCGCTTGCGGCACCATGCACCCCGGGCAGGCGGCCGTGGTCGACAACCACACGATTTCGATGGCCAAGGTTGGTCAACGCGCCGACGCCTATTGCGCGGTCTCCCTGGTTTCGGCCCAGCAGCAGGGCATCAAAGCTTTGAGCAACGCCGAGATTCGCCGCCAGGCTGTCTCAGACTTGGTGACAATGACCGTCGCCACCGACGTC
The DNA here is from genome assembly GCA_038242765.1 of Propionibacteriales bacterium. Classification (GTDB taxonomy): domain Bacteria; phylum Actinomycetota; class Actinomycetes; order Propionibacteriales; family Nocardioidaceae; genus JBBSRT01. The sequence continues at coordinate 4,466 of JBBSRT010000115.1, read as the reverse complement.
GCCGAGGACGAGGGTGTCACGGCCGACCCCAAGCTGTATTCGCTCAGCGACGAGCAAAGTGCCCAAATTCGCCGGACCTTCGCGAAAGCCGATCCCGACCAGGTGGTTGAGGCGATTTTGATGGCGCAAAAGACGTACGCGTTGACGATTGCCCTCGGCGCCAAGGAAACCGGCAAACAATACGACGAGAAGAACGCTGATGAGCTGCGCGCGGCCGGTGAACAGGTCATCGCTAAGGCCATGAAGAAGGCTGACATCCAGATCGACGACCGGTTCGGTCTCGACGACACGACAGCACAGATCTCCGACACGGGATCGCAGTCCGTCAGTCAAGAAAACCTGGCACAAACGCCGGCTGACAAGCTGCCTTCGTCCCAACGATGTTCCTGATGCATTTCCTCCACACGAGCCCGCGGGTCGCTCCAGGTTTGCTGACCCTGGAGGCATGGGAACTGCTTCGGGCAGCGCCGACAGTGATTGCCGCCGACCTCACCGACCCGCAGGTGCGTGCCATTGTCGCTTCGGGCATAGACGTCTCGCAGGGTTCACCAACTACGGCATACGAACCCGATGATGTATGGGTCGGGGCGGCTGGGGATGTAGCCGTACACGAGACCGAGGTCATCGAAGGCTCCTATGACCTGCCCGGCGCCAAGGTCATTGACCTGGTCGATGTCATGGACCGGTTGCGTTTGCAGTGCCCGTGGACCAAGGCGCAATCACATAAGTCGTTGAGTCACTATCTGCTCGAAGAAGCTCATGAGACACTCGAAGCACTCGATGCCGGCAACAACGATGACCTCGCCGAAGAGCTCGGTGACCTGTTGATGCAGGTCGTGTTCCATGCCCGTATCGCCGTCGAAGGTGCAGGCTGGAGCATCGATGATGTGGCCGCCGGCATCACCGACAAACTCATCTATCGCAATCCGCACGTCTTTGGCGACGCCACGGTGGACAGCGCCGAGCAGGTCGACGCCAACTGGCAGGCGCTCAAGGCAGTCGAAAAACAGCGAAGCTCCGTGCTCGAGGGCATCGCACCGACTCTTCCGGCGCTCGCGTTAGCCGACAAGGTGCTCGGCCGGCTGGGGACAACGTCCGAACCACCCACAGGCGCTGACGGAGGCGATGACATCGGCGAGCAGCTCTTGGGCATCGTCGCGGCGGCGCACCGGCAGGGCATCGACGCCGAGGGCGCGCTGCGCCGAGCCGTCCAGGCCCTCGTGGAGCGGTGACAAAAGCCACGCGGTGGCAGCGCACATTCGCATTCGACGGCGGTTAGGCTGGGATGAGAACAGCGATAACCCACCTAGGAGTACCAGTGGCAACGATCGAGGCAGTCGGCGCACGAGAAATTCTGGACTCGCGGGGCAACCCGACCGTTGAAGTGGAGATCGCCCTCGATGACGGCACCATCGGGAGAGCTGCGGTGCCCTCAGGTGCCTCGACAGGCCAGTTCGAAGCTGTCGAGCTGCGCGATGGTGGCGACCGCTACGGCGGCAAAGGTGTACGCAATGCGGTGGCCGCAGTCAACTCCAAAATCTCCCCAGCACTGGCCGGCTTCGACGCTGATGACCAGCGCGCAATCGATCATGCGTTGATGGCGCTCGACGGCACCGCCAACAAGGCCAAGTTGGGCGCCAACGCGATCTTGGGCGTTTCGCTGGCCGCGGCGCGTGCCGCTGCTAAGTCCAGCAGGTTGCCGTTGTTTCGTTATATCGGCGGCCCCAACGCGCACGTTCTGCCGGTGCCGATGCTGAACATTCTCAACGGTGGTGCCCATGCCGACACCGAGGTCGACATCCAGGAGTTCATGATCGCGCCGATAGGTGCGTCCTCATTTTCTGAAGCGTTGCAGCAAGGGACCGAGGTTTATCACGCGCTTAAATCGGTGCTCAAGGCCGAGGGGTTTGCCACCGGCCTCGGCGACGAAGGCGGCTTTGCGCCTAGCCTTTCTTCTAACCGCGCGGCTCTCGACCTGATCGCCAAAGCAGTCGGGGCCACCGGTATGACGCTGGGTAGCGACATCGCGCTGGCTTTGGATGTGGCAGCTTCGGAATTCCATGACGCCAACGGCTATGCGTTTGAAGGCGCCAGCAAGACCGCCGAGCAGTTGACCGATTATTACGCCGAACTCGTGGCGTCATACCCGATCGTCTCGATCGAGGACCCGCTCGATGAGGAAGACTGGGATGGCTGGGTGGCGCTGAGCGAAACCTTGGGAGACAAGGTGCAGATCGTTGGTGACGACCTGTTTGTCACCAATGTCGAACGACTCGAACGAGGCCTCGTCGAGGGTGCGGCCAATTCGCTCTTGGTGAAGGTCAACCAGATCGGGTCATTGACCGAGACTCTCGATGCTGTCGAGTTGGCTCATCGTCATGGGTTCACCTGCATGATGAGCCACCGATCGGGCGAAACCGAGGACACCACGATCGCCGACCTTGCGGTGGCGACAAATTGTGGACAGATCAAGAGCGGAGCTCCGGCGCGTTCGGAGCGTGTCGCCAAATACAACCAGTTGCTGCGCATCGAAGAACTGCTCGGGCCGGCCGCGGCATACGCCGGAAGCAGTGCGTTTCCGCGCCTGGAGATCTGAGTGGCTCAGTCTTCGAAGCGGCCGGCGAAGCGCCCGTCGACGCGGGGCAGGTCGTGGCAGACACGACCGGGCAAGGGCCGCGCCCGGGGCTCGTCGACGGTGTCGAAGGCGCCGGGTGGACGTACGGGCACTTTCACTACCAGAGCAGCGGTCTTGCTCGGCATCGTGGTGCTGCTGCTTGCGTCCTACACGTCGAGTCTGCACGCCTGGTGGGAACAGCGCGGCGAGATCCAGTCGAAGAAGGCCGAAATCGTGATGCGCAGCAACGCAATCGACGAACTCAAAGAAGACCGCCAACGCTGGAGTGACGATGCTTTTGTCGAAAAGCAGGCACGTGAACGCTTTGGCTGGGTGCTTCCCGGTGAGGTGGGATATCGCGTGATCGGCGCGGACGGCAAAATTCAAGGTGATGTGCCGACCCTCGACGAGCCGGCCGTACCCGAAGCAAAGCAGTGGCACGAATCATTGTGGATGACCGTTGTCGAGGCAGGCAAGGAACCCAAGAAGCGCAAGGTTGTCGTCCCCGATCCCGATGCGGTCATCAAGCAAAAGAAAAAGCAGTGACAGTGTCGATCGACCAGTCCGACCTTGCGACGATCGCCGAACAGTTGGGCCGACCAGCCCGGGCCATTCTGGAGATCTCATCCCGTTGCCCGTCTGGACATCCCAATGTGGTCAAGACCGAGCCCCGCCTCGATGACGGCACGCCATTTCCCACGCTTTATTACATCACCTGTCCCCGTCTTGCCGGTGCCATCGGCACACTCGAAGCATCAGGATTGATGCGCGAGATGAGCTTCAGACTCGAGCATGACGAACAGCTTGCCGAGGCCTACCTCACCGCTCACCTCAACTATCTTTCTCAACGAGAAGCGATCGAGCATGTCGAAGAAATCGACGGCATCTCCGCGGGCGGCATGCCGACGCGGGTGAAGTGCCTCCACGTGTTGGTTGGCCATTCGCTGGCGGTCGGCCCGGGGGTCAACCCGCTCGGTGATGAGACACTCGACCTCTTGGGTCCGTGGTGGGTCGGCAATGCGTGTGGCGAAGATTCGTTGCCGGCATCAATTGAGACAGAACCGGTGAGCACCCGATGACTCGCGTCGCCGCGATTGATTGCGGCACCAACTCGATTCGCCTGCTCATTAGCGACGTCGATGGCGACAGCAAGGTCGATCTCGAGCGCAAGATGTTGATCGTCCGCCTCGGTCAGGATGTCGACAAAACCGGTGCGCTTGCTCCGGCCGCCGTTGAACGGACGCTGGTTGCAACGCGCGAATATGCCGATCTCGTGCGATCGCTGGGGGTCGAGCGAATCCGTTTTTGCGCGACCTCGGCGGCTCGCGATGCGAGCAATGCCGACGCATTCAGAAGCGCGGTCGAATCCATCATCGGTGTAGCCCCCGAGGTCTTGAGTGGCGACGAGGAAGCCGCGGCCTCCTTTCTGGGTGCCGCACGTGATTTACCGACGCTTGACGATCCGACGTTGGTGGTCGACATTGGCGGCGGTTCGACCGAGCTCATCGTGGGTTGCGGCGAAACCGTGGAGGCTGCGCAGTCGGTCAATATCGGTTCGGTGCGTATGACCGAACGCCATCTGCACGGCGATCCGCCAACAGCCGACGAGGTTGCGGCAGCTTGCCGCGACATCGATGGCGTGCTGGATTCACTGCGCATCGATTTTGCTGCGGTGCGGTCATACGTCGGCGTTGCCGGCACCAACACGACCGTGGCAGCCCATGCGCTGGGGCTGAGCGGATACGACTCGGCGGCCATCCATCTGGCTCGGTTGTCGTTCGGCCAACTCGAAGCGTCGTACGATGCGCTGATTGGTGCGACTGTAGAACAGCGCAAGGCGATGCCTTTCATG
>JBBSRT010000114.1:0-5715 GCA_038242765.1 Propionibacteriales bacterium | reverse complement strand
GGTGATGTCGTGCGTACGTCGCCAATCAAGGGCACCGCGCCGCTGCACACCGATCCCGACGACCTTGTCGCCTCGGCAAAAGACCGAGCCGAAAACATCATGATCGTCGACCTGATGCGCAACGATCTGGGCCGCGTCGCCGCCCCAGGCACCGTCCGCGTCAACAAGGTTGCCGGTATCGAGCGCCATGCTGTCTGGCATCTAGTCTCTGACATCGAAGCGCGACTGCGTCCCGATGTCAGCAATGGTGATCTACTGCGGGCGACATTTCCGCCGGGCTCGGTGACCGGCGCTCCCAAGGTGCGGGCGATGGGCATCATCAATGCGCTCGAAGCCACCGGCCGAGAAACCTACACCGGCGCCATCGGCTATGTGGGCACAGCCGAGGTCGAACTCAATGTCGCAATCAGGACGTTCGAGTTTGACTCCGGACGGGTATGGCTGGGTGCGGGCGGCGGCATCACCGTGGCCTCGAACCCCGCCGCCGAGTTCGAAGAGTGTCTGGATAAGGCGCTTCCGCTGCTGGAGGCAATCGGCGCTGACCTCGACATCAGCTGCGCTCGGACCCAGCAGACGGTGGTTGCGGGCGGCGCCGATCAGGTCGCCGCGACACCTCAACTGCGGTGGCACGCCGACCCGCAACGAGGAGTGTTCACCACGGCGCTGGTGCGCGACGGCCACATTCATGCTGTTGAGCAGCACACTGCTCGCTTGGCTGCGAGTCTTCTCGAACTGTATGGCAGGCACTTGTCCGCTGGCTTCGCCGGCCAATTGAGCCAAAGCGCTGCGGGTCTTGCTGGTTTGCACCGTTTGCGAGTGACCGTCATGCCGTCGGGCGCTGTGCAGATCGAAACTTCTGCGCTGCGGACCGATGATGGCGTGTGGTCACTGACGCCGGTGGTCGTCCGCGGCGGCCTTGGTGCACACAAATGGAGCGACCGGCCCCCGCTCGATGTGCAGACGCTTCTCATCGACATGGATGGCGCGGTGCTCGAAACTGTTCGCGCCAATGTGTTCATCGTGCGAGACGATGCCGTGTGCACACCTCCGCTGGACGGACGCATTCTGCCTGGCATCGCCCGCGAACGCGTTATCCGAGCCGTGGTCGCTGCGGGCATACCGCTGCGTGAACAAAATTTTTCTATCGCGGATCTGTCGACCGCCCTTGAAGTATTCGCAACCAACTCGCTGCACGAGGTGGTGCCAGTAGTCTCGTGTGAGTCGGTCGGGTCATGGCCCGTGGGCAAGACCACCGGGTGGCTGCGCAAACAACTCGCTGGCCCCGCAGATGGCCCGACGTCTACCGGCGTAATGAAAACGCGCACTGGTACATCGTCTGCACCAGTCCGGCAAACTCTGGAGTCCTTTGGCGACGCGCGGGTGCTTCTCATTGACAACTATGACTCTTTTGTCTTCAACCTCGCTCAATACTTCGCCGAGCTAGGCGCCCATACCGACGTCGTGCGCAACGACGCGACCACCGTCGATGAGTTGATGGAGCGCTATCGCAACGCCGACATCACCCACCTGGTCATCTCGCCGGGTCCCGGCACGCCGGCAGAAGCTGGAATCAGCAAGGAGGCGATCAGTCGGCTCGGCCCCGAGCTGCCGACATTGGGTGTCTGCCTAGGCCACCAATGCATCGGCGAAGTCTATGGCGCCAAAATCGTGCGCGCTCCGCAGATCGTTCACGGGCGTCCGTCGCTGATCCACCACGACGGCGCCGGCATCTTCGCCGGTCTCGACACCCCGTTGGTCGCCGCACGTTATCACTCGCTGGTCATCGACCCCGATTCGATGCCCGATTCGCTGATTGCCACTGCCCATACCGGAGGCGGCGTGATCATGGGTGTGCGGCACCGTCGCCACCGGATCGTGGGCATCCAACTGCATCCCGAATCCATCCTTACGCCACAGGGCCACGAGTTGCTTGCCGGCTTCTTGCGGTCGGTAGGCTGACACCAACGACAGGGGAGCTCAGTGTTTTCAGAAGGTATGCCCGACATGGCCGCAATGCTCGAACAAGCGCAACAAATGCAGGAGCAGGTGGTCGCGGCCCAAGAACGCCTCACCCATCTCGAAGTCGAGGGCTCGGCAGGCGGCGGACTGGTTAAGGCCAAAGTTACCGGCATGGGCGAACTCATCAACCTCGACATAGACCCAGAAGTCATCGACCCGACCGAACCCGAAACCCTTGCCGACCTCGTCGTTGCTGCCATCGGCGATGCCACAAGCCGCGCCGGCGACATCGCCGCCGCCGAGCTCGGACCCTTTGCTGGAATCGAAGATCCCGGATCAACTGATCTTGCCGCGCTCGGTCTCTGATGTATGACGGCGTAATCCAGGACCTCATCGACGAACTCGGCAGGCTTCCGGGCATCGGCCCCAAAAGCGCGCAACGCATTGCGTTCTTTCTCCTCGATGCCGATCCCGAAGACGTGCGGCGCTTTGCCGCCGTGCTGACCGACGTCAAAGCAAAGGTCCACTTTTGCTCAATCTGCGGCAATGTCACCGAAGACACCGAATGTCGCATTTGTCGTGACCCGCGCCGCGATGAGTCCATTCTTTGCGTGGTCGAGGAATCCAAGGACGTCATCGCCATCGAACGCACCCGTGAGTTCCGCGGCCGCTACCACGTGCTCGGCGGCGCGATATCGCCGATCGCCGGCATCGGACCCGACCAGTTGCGCATCAAAGAACTCCTGCAGCGGCTCTCCGACGGCGCGATCCAAGAGGTGATTTTGGCCACCGACCCCAACCTCGAAGGCGAAGCGACAGCGACCTACCTGATGCGCATGTTGACGCCACTGGGTCTGCGTGTCACGAAACTAGCCAGCGGGCTTCCCGTTGGCGGCGACCTCGAGTATGCCGACGAAGTCACTCTCGGCCGCGCTTTTGAGGGCCGTCGCGCGATCGGCGAAGCAGTCGCACGATAGAATAGGCAGGCGCAGCGCCGCGCAGACCCCCTCACCCATCGTCTCCAAAAGGAACAACTCGTGGGCATAGTCGTGCAAAAGTACGGCGGCTCCTCGGTTGCCGACGCCACCGGCATCAAGAGGGTCGCCCAGCGCATCGTTGAGACCAAGAAAGCCGGCCACGATGTGGTCGTGGTCGTGTCCGCTATGGGGGACATGACCGATGACCTGGTCGACCTGGCGCACGAGGTGTCACCGCTGCCTCCTGGCCGTGAACTCGACATGCTTCTGACCTCCGGCGAACGCATCAGCATGGCGCTGCTGGCGATGGCAATCGGCAATTTGGGTCAGGAAGCTCGCTCGTTCACCGGTTCGCAGGCCGGTGTCATCACCGACGCGCAGCATGGTCGCGCGAAGATCATCGACGTCACGCCCGGCCGCATCCAGGCGGCGATCACCGAAGGTGCGATAGCGATCGTCGCGGGATTCCAAGGTGTATCTGGCACCAGCAAGGACATCACGACCTTGGGCCGGGGCGGCTCAGACACGACCGCGGTGGCCCTGGCGTCGGCACTTGATGCAGATGTGTGCGAGATTTACAGCGATGTCGACGGCATCTTCACCGCCGACCCTCGCATCGTGTCCAATGCACGCCAGATTCCGCGGCTTTCCTATGAAGAGATGCTCGAAATGGCTGCCAACGGGGCTAAAATCTTACACTTGCGTTGCGTCGAATATGCGCGTCGCAACAACATGCCGATTCACGTACGCTCTTCGTTCTCGATGCGGGAAGGCACGTGGGTGGTGGACGCCGATTCGGTCCAGGATGGGACAGGAACCATGGAACAAGCAATAATTTCTGGGGTCGCTCACGACCGCAGCCAAGCCAAGATCACGGTCGTGGGAGTGCCCGACAGGGTCGGTGAGGCCGCCGCGATCTTTACGGCGCTCGCCGATGCGTTGATCAACCTCGACATGATTGTCCAAAACGTCTCGGCCGCCGCGACAGCGTTGACCGACATCTCTTTCACCCTTCCGGCATCCGATGGGCAGACCGCCATGACGACGCTCGCACGGCTCCAGGACAGGGTTGGTTATGCCAGCCTGCAGTATGACGACAGCGTCGGCAAAGTGTCGCTGATCGGTGCCGGTATGCGTTCGTCCCCGGGGGTGACGGCGAAGTTCTTCTCCACCCTCGCCAACGCCGGCGTCAACATCGGCATGATCTCTACCTCCGAGATTCGCATTTCGGTTGTCGTGGCAGAAAACCAGATCGACACCGCGGTCAACGCCGCCCATGCCGCTTTCGGTTTGGGTTCGGATGAAATCGAAGCGGTCATCTACGGCGGGACCGGCCGATGAAGCTTTTCAACATAGGCGTCGTCGGTGCCACCGGTCAGGTCGGTGCGGTGATGCGCAAACTCCTCGACGAACGGGACTTCCCCCTCGGACAGATCCGGTATTTCGCCTCGGCACGCTCCGCGGGCACGACGCTGCCTTGGCGCAGCGAAGACATTACCGTCGAGGACGCTGAGACCGCTGATCCGACCGGCCTTGACATTGCGCTGTTTTCAGCCGGGGCAGCCATGTCCAAGGTGCAGGCCGTGCGATTTGCAGAAGCCGGCGTGATCGTCATCGACAACTCATCGGCGTGGCGCAGCGACCCCGACGTGCCGCTCGTGGTCAGCGAGGTCAACCCCGCTGATGTCGACAACGCGGTCAAAGGCATCATCGCCAACCCGAACTGTACGACGATGGCCGCAATGCCCACGCTCAAACCTTTGCATGACGAGGCGGGCCTCAAGCGGCTTGTTGTCAGCACCTACCAAGCGGTCTCGGGCAGCGGTGTGGCGGGCGTGGAGGAGCTGCACCGGCAGGCTCTCGCCGTGGTCGAACATGCTGACGAGTTGGTCCACAACGGTGCCGCACTCGAGTTCGGGCCACTGAACAAATATGTTGCGCCGATCGCCTTCAACGTGTTGCCGCTGGCCGGCAGCATCGTCGAGGACGGATCGTACGAAACTGATGAAGAGCAAAAGCTGCGCAACGAAAGCCGACGTATTTTGGGTATCCCCGACCTGCTGGTCGCCGGCACGTGCGTTCGGGTGCCAGTTTTTACCGGCCATTCACTGTCGATCCATGCGCAGTTCGAGCGCCCGCTCACCGTTGAACGCGCCACTGAGGTGTTGACCGGTGCCCCGGGGGTACGGCTGGTCGATGTGCCGACTCCGCTGGGCGCCGCGGGCGCCGACGACAGCCTGGTGGGACGCATCCGACAGGATCAAAGCGTTGATGGCGGCAAAGGGCTGGTGTTTTTTGTCAGCGGCGATAACCTGCGTAAAGGTGCAGCGCTCAACACGATTCAGATCGCCGAGGTCATCGCCGCCGGCTCGGCTGCTCGGTAGAGTTCGCGCATGCCTGTCTCACGGCCCGACGATGCGGGTCCAACCACTGTGAAGTGTCGGATCTTTGGGCACCTGCTCGATTTTCGGGCCGAGGGTGACCTGATGCGTTGGGAGTGCGCGCGTGGTTGCGGGACCATTGGGACAAAACGGTATGCCACCGCCGATGAGGCAAGGCACTACGCCGCCAAATTCGATCGTCGCGATTCCGATGCGCTGGGCAAGCATGCACCGCTGCTGGGCATGTTCCCCTTGCGCCTGTGGCACAAATTTCGTCGTCCTCGCTGATTACACCGCGCCAGTGCGGGGTACAGTCTCTGCAACAACCTGCGTTTCGGGCGACCTTCGTTGTCCGGCTTCTGAAACCGAGGTAGCTATGAGCAGCGATGTGCAGACGG
>JBBSRT010000113.1:0-5747 GCA_038242765.1 Propionibacteriales bacterium | reverse complement strand
CTTGGTGCACGCCGCAACCCGATATCATCAAGCAGTGCGTTTCCTCAACGATCTCCAGCCCGCATCCGACCTCACCTACAGCGATGTCTTCATGGTGCCCCAACATTCCACGGTGACCTCGCGCTTTGACGTCGACATGTCAACCGGCGATGGGGTCGGCACCACTTTGCCCCTCGTGGCCTCAAACATGACCGCAGTCTCAGGCCGGCGGATGGCCGAAACGGTCGCCCGCCGCGGTGGCATCGCGATCATCCCGCAGGACATCCCGCTCGACGTGGTGCGCAATGCGGTGCGTCGGGTCAAGGCGGCCCATACCGTCTATGACACCCCGGTGACAGTCACCGCCGACACGACGATCGGCGAGGCGATGAGCCTGATGCCCAAACGTTCCCATGGCGCGGTCGTCGTCGTCGAAGGCGGCAAACCCATCGGTGTCGTCACTGACCGAGATGGCATCGACGTCGACCGTTTTGCCCAGGTCCACGAGGTGATGAGCCCGACCCTCGTCACCCTCGAGGCCGGCGACGATCCGGCGGGAATGTTCGACACACTGTCGGGCCAACGGCTCGATTTCGCACCCGTTGTCGATGGTGGTCAGCTTGTCGGCGCCGCCACCACCAAAGGTGCACTGCGCTCGACCCTCTATCAGCCAGCCCTCGACCCTGCCGGATTTCTAGTCGTCGGGGCCGCGGTCGGCATCAATGGCGATGTGCACGGCAAAACCAATACGCTGCTGGAGATGGGTATCGATGTGCTGGTGGTCGACACCGCCCATGGCCACCAGCAAAAGATGCTCGATGCGCTCAAATCTGTGCAAGCCATCCGCGACGCCCATACGGGCGAAACCGGCCGGCGGATCCCCATCGCCGCAGGCAACGTGGTGGCCGCAGGCGGAGCGCTCGACCTGATCGCTGCGGGCGCCGACATAGTCAAGGTGGGTGTGGGTCCCGGCGCGATGTGTACGACTCGGATGATGACCGGTGTCGGCCGTCCGCAGTTTTCAGCTGTTCTGGAATGCGCCGAGGCCGCGCATGGCGAAGGTGCGCACGTCTGGGCCGACGGCGGCGTGCGCTACCCCCGCGACGTCGCTCTCGCGTTGGCCGCCGGCGCCAGCAGCGTCATGATCGGCTCTTGGTTTGCCGGCACACACGAGAGCCCCGGCGATCTGCAGACCGGTGCCGACGGCCGTCCCTACAAAGAATCGTTCGGTATGGCCTCAGCACGCGCCGTGTCGAACCGCACCCGCGACGCAGCGGGTTTTGAACGCGCTCGGATGGCGTTGTTCGAGGAAGGGATCAGCTCTTCACGGATGTACCTCGATGCCGAGCGCCCCGGCGTCGAAGACCTCATCGACGCCATCATCGCCGGTCTCCGCTCCAGTGCCACCTACGCCGGAGCACGCACCATAGCCGAGTTCCATGACCGTGCCGTGATCGGGCTGCAGAGCAGCGCCGGTTATGACGAGGGGCGGCCGCTTCGCGCAAGCTGGTGATCTCGCGCCCATACTGTCGCGTAGCAACGACGAGCGTTTAGAGTTCCCTCATGCCGCCTTCGCCGACCTCGCAACGCCATGCCGGTACCTCATCGACCACCGACCTGGCACTGATTTCGTTTTTCGCCGCCCTCATGGCGGTCTGCGCGCTCATTCCTGCCATCCATGTCGGTGGTCTTCCGGTGCCCATCACGTTGCAGACGTTTGCGGTGCTGCTGGCCGGCACCGTGCTGGGCGCCAAGCGTGCCTTCCTGGCCGCCGCGCTCTACCTCGTCGTCGGATTCGCCGGACTTCCGGTTTTCGCTGACGCAGCTGGCGGTCCCGCGGTGTTTGCGAAGCCATCGGTGGGCTACCTGTTAGCTTTCCCACTGGCCGCCGCCCTAGCCGGATTCATCGTCGAGCGGCTGCCTCGCGAAAAGATTGCCGTCAGCACGCCACTGATTTTCGCGGCCGCATTGTTCAGCAGTTTTGTGCTCATTCATCCGTTGGGCATCGCTGGCATGGCATGGCGCATCCCAACCGATTTGGGCACTGCCTTCAAGATCGACCTCACGTTTTGGATCGGCGACGTGATCAAATGTGTATGTGTGGCAATCGTCGCCACCAGCGTGCATCGGGCCTTCCCCGCCTTGTTGGCGAAACGCCGCTGACCGGTGGCAACGATCCAGATCGTCGATGCCGTCGTAAAGGCCAGCGGTCCCGGCGGAGACATCACGATCCTCGGACCGGTGACTGTCACGCTGCAGGAGCAACGCATCGCGTTGATCGGTCCCAACGGTTCGGGCAAATCGACACTCGCACGACTGCTCAACGGTCTCATCTGCCCAGACGTCGGCACGGTACATATCGACGGCCTCGACACCACCGGCGATGGTTCGGCCGTACGGCGCAAGGTCGGTTTCGTGTTCACCGATCCCGAATCCCAACTTGTGATGCCGACGGTCGCCGAAGACATTGCGTTGTCGCTGCGCAGGCGCGGACTCGACAAGATCGAACGCCGCAGTCGTTCCCTCGAAGTGCTTGCCGTGCACGGCCTCGAACACCTCGCCGATGTCAGCGTGCATGCGCTCTCCGGTGGCCAAAAACAAATGCTCGCGATTGCCGGTGTGCTTGCTACCGACCCCGATGTCCTCGTGGCCGACGAACCCACGACGTTGCTTGACTTGCGCAACACGCGACGCATTGCCGACCTGCTTTTCGACATCGGTCAACAACTCGTCCTCGTCACCCATGACCTTGAACTCGCCGCTCGTTGTAATCGTGCCCTTCTCATCGATGGCGGCACGATCGTCTTTGACGGTGCGCCAGCCGCGGCCGTTGACCACTACCGTTCGATGGCTCCATGAGGTCAACTCCAAACCTTCTTGGGCTCTATTCGCCCGGCACCACGGTGCTGCATCGCTTGCCACCCGGCGCCAAACTCGGTGCGCTCTTCACAGCGAGCATTGCGATCACCGTGGTGCGTGGACCAGTCAGCTCGTTGCTCGCGCTTGGTTTGGCGTTGGCACTGGTGCTGTGGGCGCGAATGAGCCTCACGACGCTGGTGCGCGCGCTGCGCCCCATAATCGTTGTGGCCATCCTTCTGGGCGCCTTCCAGGTGTGGCAGCGCGGTTGGCCCGTCGCCATCGAGGTTGTTGCAGACCTGTTCGCGCTGGTCATCATCGCCTCAGTCCTGACCGCAACGACGCCGATCGATGCCATGCTCGACACCATCGCCAACGCATTGCGGCCGCTTCGCCGCTTTGGGGTCAACCCCGAACGCGTCGCCTTGGCGATGGCGCTCATGCTGCGCAGCGTCCCGACCCTTTTACACATCGCCGGCGAAACCCGCGACGCTGCAAAAGCTCGTGGCCTCGAACGCCATCCGCGTGCCCTGCTGGTGCCGATGGCGCTTCGTACGGTCGCCCGCGCGCAGTCAACCGGTGAGGCGCTCGCAGCGCGCGGCATCGGAGACGACTAGCAAGATCGGCCACGATCGGCAAAGATCCCTGTATGACCGACGGCCTCAACGTACTCGTGGTCGACGACGAACGCCCCGTCCTCGACGAGCTCGTCTACCTGCTTGGTCTTGATGAGCGTGTCGATGTGATCAAAGCCGCCGACTCCGGTGCCGGCGCGTTGCGTGCACTCGAGGCAGGTGGCATCGACGTCGTGTTCTTGGACATCGCCATGCCCGGCCTCAGCGGGCTGGATGTGGCTCGCATCCTCGACCAGTTCAAGACCAAACCGAAGATCATTTTCGTGACAGCCCACGAAAAGCACGCAGTCGACGCCTTCGAGCTCAATGCGGTCGACTATCTACTCAAACCGGTGCACAAGGACCGTATCCGCGAAAGCGTACGGCGTGTACTCGAGGGCACAGCCACACCGACACCGGCCGGCGACGAGACCATTGCTGTTGAGCTCGCCGGGGTGACCCGCTTCGTCCAACGATCAACAGTTGCCTACGTCGAAGCTCAGGGCGACTACGTCCGCCTGCACACGACCAGTGGCGACAGCCACCTGTTGCGCACTCCGCTCAGCACCCTTGAACTGGAGTGGGCCGAAAGTGGGTTCGTGCGCATACACCGCAGCCACCTTGTCGCGGTCGAACATATTGCCGAAGTACGCATGCAGTCGGGGCGCTGCAGCATCCTGGTCGCCGACGGCTCGCCGCCGGTCGAGCTGGCCGTGGCGCGACGTCACACGCGCGGCTTACGCGATGTGCTGCAGGAGCGGCACCGGTGAACGAGCCGCGCATCCCCGAGCCGCCCGAGCCGTCCGTCGCCGGAAGGGTCCTGGTCACCAACCCGCTGACAACTGCTCCGGCCCACCGCGAACGAAGCGTCAAACAAGAAATTGATGAAGCCACCTCCATCGGCGAGGTCTACATGAGATCGCTAATGCGCTCACAACTGCGTTTGGCGTTGGCGATCCTGCTCGTGTTGCTGCTCACCGTCGGTATGTTGCCCGTCGTTTTCGTTGTGTTCGATTCGATCAACGAATTGCGCGTGCTGGGCCTCCCGTTACCGTGGCTATTGCTGGGAGTCGGCATTTACCCGTTTCTGTTTGCTCTCGGCTGGTTCTATGTGCGCCAAGCCGAGCGCGCCGAACAAACCTTCACCGATCTGGTCGAACGTCCGTGAACGCAACATATGCGATAGTCGCGGTCGTCCTCGTGGCACTCACCACCTTGGGCATTGGTGCGTTCGGGCTCCGCTTCAGCCGGACCACGAGCGATTTTTATGTCGCTTCGCGGTCGGTCAGCCCGGTGTGGAACAGTTCGGCGATCGGCGGCGAATACCTCTCGGCTGCATCGTTCCTCGGTGTCGCCGGGCTCGTGCTCGCATTCGGTGCCGACATGCTGTGGTACCCCATCGGCTGGACCGCCGGTTATCTGCTGCTGCTCGTCTTCGTTGCCGCCCCGTTACGCCGATCGGGCGCCTATACGATCCCTGACTTTGCGCAGGTCAGGCTCCAGTCGACAGCCGTACGAGGTGTCGCCACAGTATTGGTCGTCGCGGTCGGCTGGCTCTACCTCATGCCGCAATTCCAGGGTGCCGGCCTGACGTTGCGTACCGTCACCGGAGCGCCGCGCTGGGTTGGTGTGCTCATTGTGGCCGCCATCGTCGTCATCAACGTGCTCTCCGGAGGGATGCGCAGCATCACCTTCGTGCAGGCATTCCAATATTGGCTCAAGCTGACCGCGCTCCTAGTGCCGCTGATATTCCTGCTCCACGCTTGGCGTGGCAACGGTTCACCCGCTCCGGTGGCCACCGCTGATTGGATCTTTCCGCTTTTCGACACCGATGCTCAAAGCATCTACCGCACCTATTCGGTCATCGTCGCCACCTTTTTGGGCACCATGGGCTTGCCGCACGTCGTGGTGCGCTTCTACACCAATCCCGATGGTCATGCGGCACGTCGTACGACGCTCATCGTGCTCGCACTGCTGGGCGTCTTCTATTTGCTGCCGCCCATCTACGGGGTACTCGGTCGCATTTATGCCAGCGACCTGATAGCGCAGGGTCGCACCGATGCGGTCGTCCTCGAACTGCCCGGGCGGATGATCGGCGGTGGCCTTGGCGATGTGTTGGGCGCTTTGCTGACCGCCGGAGCATTTGCCGCGTTCTTGTCGACGTCGTCCGGGCTCACGATGTCGATCGCAGCCGTGGTGGGTCAGGAGTTGCGCAAATCGCCATACGGAGCCGGCCTCTCGGGTGTGGCAGCGTTACGACTCTCGGCTTGCGCCTGCATCATCGTGCCGGTCGTCCTT
>JBBSRT010000112.1:0-6147 GCA_038242765.1 Propionibacteriales bacterium | reverse complement strand
CCCGAAACCGGTATCGAGGTCCACCGCTATGGCGCTCACCTGTTCCACACGTCCAATCAGCGCGTATGGGACTACGTCAACAGGTTCACGTCGTTCACGTCATATGTTCATCACGTCTATACGACGTTCGGTGGTGAAGTGTTCCCCATGCCGATCAACCTGGGGACGATCAACCAATTCCAGCGTTCAGCTTTTTCACCGGCCGAGGCACGTGCGTGGGTCGTCGAACAGGCCGGCCAGCAGTCGACGAAGGACAACTTCGAGGACAAGGCGGTCTCTCTGGTTGGCCGTCCGCTGTATGAGGCGTTTATCCGCGGCTACACGGCGAAGCAGTGGCAAACCGATCCACGCGACCTTGCAGCGGAGATCATTTCGCGCTTGCCGGTGCGTTACACCTACGACAACCGCTATTTTTCGGACACCTACGAGGGTTTGCCCACCGACGGCTACACCGCGTGGATTGAGAAGATGGCCGCCCACAACAACATCAGCGTCGAGCTGAATACCGATTTTTTCGACGAGAGCCAGCCGCTCAACAAGACGGCCTTGGCCGGGCAAACTCCGGTGGTCTACACCGGTCCGTTGGACCGCTACTTCGACTACTCACATGGCGAACTGTCGTGGCGCACGCTCGACTTCGAGGAAGAAGTGCTGCCCATCGGCGACTTCCAGGGCACCTCGGTGATGAACTACGCCGACGAGGAGACGCCCTACACGCGTATTCACGAGTTCCGGCACTTCCACCCCGAACGCGACTCTCCGGGCGACAAAACCGTCATCATGCGTGAGTTCTCCAGATTCGCCGGCCGCGAGGATGAGCCCTACTACCCGGTCAACACACCCCGCGACCGTGAACGCCTGAAGGAATACCGTGCACTCACGAAGTCCGAAGAAAAAGTGTGGTTCGGTGGCCGGCTGGGCACGTACCAATACCTGGACATGCACATGGCCATCGGCTCGGCCCTGAGCATGTTCGACAACCACCTACAGCCTTATCTGACTGAGCAGACGGAAATACGGGCCGCCGAGCAGACTCCTGGACATGACGTCCGCTAAAGCCCGCGTCGGTCCGTCTCGACGGTTCCAACTGTGGGCGATTGCGCGGTTGCGGCGGTCCCGCTTTTTACCTGCGGGAATCCCGGACAAGGTAGCCGATGTCGGCCGCCTGGGCGTTCCTGTCACACAACCGATCATGCTGTTCTTTGCCACCGTGCAAGACAGTCTTTACCAGATCAGACCCTGGTATGAGGCACTCGAAGCGCTCAACGCGAGGCAACCGGTCATTGCCGTGTTCAAGGACTCGCGGACCGCTGCGGTCGTACGGGCTGAGAGTGGGCTCGATTGCGTGACCATAGCCCGATACGGACAGCTCGATGGCATACTAACCCACAGCGATGTCAAACTTGCCTTGTACCTCAACCACGACCCACTCAACTTCGAAGCGTTGCGATTCACCTCGATGCTGCACGTATATCTGGGTCATGGTGAAAGCGACAAGGGTGTGTCGGTCTCCAACCAGATCAAGGCCTATGACTATTGCTTCGTCGCCGGCCAAGCCGCTATCGACCGGATAATCAGCCACGTCATGGCCTACGATGCCGACACCCGTTGCATCCCGATCGGCCAACCTGCCGTTGCTCAACGTGGTCGGCCTGATCCTCGTTCGGAGGGCGCAACGGAACGCAGGACAGTGCTCTATGCGCCCACGTGGGAGGGCGGGCAGCCGTCCGTGTCTTATGGGTCGCTCCGGGCCTACGGTGTCGGGCTCGTAGGCAGCCTCATCGACAGCGGCTCATACCGGGTCATCTACCGGCCGCATCCGCTGTCGGGTGTGATCGATGCCGATTACGGGCGTGCCGACGCCACGATCCGCGAACTGGTCCGGAGGGCGCCGGGACATCGTGTCGACACCACCAATGACATTGCCGATTCCTTTGCCGATGCCGACATACTGATTTGCGACGTCTCAGCTGTTTCCCTTACCTGGTTGCCAAGCGGCAAACCACTCATCATCACCAAGCCGGCGGCAACGGCCGCTGTCGGCGACAGTCGGCTCATGCAAACGGTGCCGCTGCTGGACGGCAGCACCGACGTCGTGGCATTGGTCGCCGCGCAGTTCGACGCGGGGGGCGACGCAACCGCCCGTCTTGGCCTCATCGACTACTACGTGGGCGATCAAGCACCCGGCGCAGCCATCGGGAAGTTCATCACCGTATGCGAACGCATGATGACGTTGCGCGATGAAACCTGGTCTGTGCTGCGATCCAAAGGTGCCGTCGGCCCATAACTCGCGTCTCCGCTGCACCATCTCTATGCGTTGAGTTTGCTATAGCCCCCACAACGCAGAGAGATCAACGGTTATCCCCCGGCGATCGCTGCCGGGCCGCCCGCCCGCCGGATGTCGATGACATGGCCGGTCTGCCTCGCAACCAACACGTCGAGCGAGCGACGCGCGACCTCTTCGGACGTCAACAAGGTGCCGGCAGGTTCTTCGCCGAAAGCCTTGGTGCGCATCGGAGTGCCGGTGCGCTCAGGATTGACGCAATTGACGCGCACCTTGCCCGACCATTCATCGGCCAGCGCCTGTGTCAAATTGACCACGGCAGCCTTGGCCGAGGAGTACAGCGAATAACCCTTACGACCACGCGTGTATGACGACGAGGTGAACAGCAACAGCGACCCCTTGGACGCGGCCAGATGCGGGTAGAACTCCTGCGCGATGAAGATCGGAGCGAGGTAGTTGATTTCGGTCGCCGACCAGATCGTTTCTTCGCTCGTGTCGGCGAGGTCACCGATGGGCAAGATGCCCGCGGTGTTGACCACGAAATCGACCCGGCCGGTTTCGGCCATCACCTTTTTGGCGGCAGCGGTGATGTCTTCACGTCGATCGACGTGTGTGTTGGTGGCGGACCGTGAAAACGAGAACACCGCGGCTCCGTACGAACGGGCAAACGCGGCGATGTCGCCGCCGATGCCGTAGGAGCCGCCAAAGATGACCATCGTCTTGCCTTCGAATGCGGCCTTGAACTGGTCTTCGGAGCGTTCGGACGGCTTGTCAGCCGAGGCCAGCTGAAACAATTTGTCCGCTATGTAGACGTCAATCGGCTCGGTGACCTTCATGTTGCGTTCGTGACCTGCCACCACGGCAATCGGCACGTCAGGCAAATAGCGCAACACGACCGTACAGTCATCGGTTGCCGTGAAGTCGGGATCAGCGTCGGCGAATTCGTATGCCCGGCGTATGACCGACAGTCGGAATGCCTGCGGTGTCTGACCGCGTCGCAGCAGATGCCTGGGCAACACATCTGAGATGACTTCACGATCAGCGGCGACCTGGACCACGGTGTCTGCTGACGGGATCGCCGTGTCGACAGCCTCGTAGTCACGCAGTGCTGCGACACAGTTCTCGAGGATCGTCTGCGAAACCAACGGACGGACCGCATCATGGAACAAAACGTTGCACTCGTCGTCGCCAAGTGCTGCCAGCGCACGATTCGTTGTGCCGTTGCGAGTTTCGGCGCCCTCAAGGATTTGGGTGACCTTGTCGTAGTCTCCCGACTTCACGATCGCTCGCACGGGGTCGAGATGCCCCGGGGTCATCATCACGATGATTTCGTCAATCAGGTCCGAGGCGTTCATCGCCGCGATGGTGTGCTCAATGATCGTCTTGCCGGCAATCTTGATGAGCTGTTTCGGGATCGTCAGGCCGACACGCGAACCGGTGCCGCCGGCGAGGATCACTGCCACGTTTTTTAGTTCAGTCACCGCAGCAGCCTATCGGCCGAAGACTCGAGCAGTGGACCGACTCGTTTCGATCATCTGCGCAATCGCGATGGAGTCGTCCGGCCGCAATTTGAATGTCTCCAGTCTCTCGTTGTTGATCATGGAGACGAACTCGGCGATTTCGTAACGTAACCCGTCGCCGTCGAACTTGTAATAGAACTTCTTGTTGTTGGTCTGGTCTTCGAAGCGTGCCTCAAAGTATTCGGTCTTCCACCACGGCGCGGGCACATAGAGATAACCCTTCGTGCCTCCCACCACAAGGTCACCTTCGGCCTTCACCCCCAGACCCGTCCTCGAGGAGGCGATGGCATGCGGGTACACAAGATCGATCCTCGAAAACAGTTCGACCTCCGACGTTGACGGTTTCAGCGAATAGGCGGTCAGATCGTCATACGCTGCGCCGAGCAGCTTGAGTATGGCCAAGAGCGGATAACTGGCGAGTTCGGAGATGCTGCCGCCGTTTTCGCCTGTCAGTTCTCTCAGATCGCCGGTCTCCAGCTTTGTGAAGGTGGCGTCTACGGAACGAACATCGCCGATGGAGCCGCTGCGGGCGACGGCGACCATTCGTTGAAATCCGGGTGAAAAGGCCGTCTTGATCGCTTCGAGGAGCACCACCTTGCGGTCGCGTGCCAAGTCATAGAGCTCACGAGTTTGGGCGGCGCTGAGCGTCATCGGCTTTTCGCACAGGACATGGACTCCGCGTTCGATTGCCTCCTTGGCGTAGTCGAAGTGGGTTTCATGCGGCGTGGCAATGTAGACGGCGTCGACCTCGCTCAGCAGACGGTCATAGCTGTCGGCGACGAATTTCAGTTCGTGGCTGCTGCGAAAATCCTCGGCTTTGTCCGAGCTGCGGCTATAGACACCCTCAATGTCCAGACCACTGACGAAGCGCGATTCCTTGACGAAGCGGTTGGCGATTCGACCGGCGCCCACCATGCCGAGCCGCAAGATGCCGGCGGTTTCGTTGCGCAGCATCGTGCTCGAGACACCTTGTGTGCGTTGCAGATAAACCACATTTGTGTAGTCGTTGAGGTAGTCGAACTTGCCCAGCCAGTCAGAACCGATCGCGAAGATGTCGACATCATATTTTTGCATGTCGTTGATCTTCTGGCCCTCATACTCCTCGATGATCACCTCGTCGGCCAGCCCGCTGGCCTCGACGTTCTTGATCCGCTCCATGAGGCTTTGTTGCACATTGAGCTTGCCGCGAGCATCATCGAAGTTCTCGGTTGTCACGGCCACGATCAGATAATCGCCGAGTGCCTTGGCACGTTCGAGAAGGCGGCGGTGACCTTCGTGGAACAGATCGAAGGTTCCGTAGGTGATGACGCGCATGTCGCTCCTTTATTTAACTCCTCTGCAACTACCGAACCGATCGTATGCGGCACGAGGCCCGGGGTCGCACTTTACCCGGCTTGTATGGTGAGGCACGAATGTCGGCATAACGATAGGCGAAACCCATGAATTCAGGCATCAACCTCAGCACCCTCGACGACGCTGTGCGTCCTGCCGACGACCTGTTCCGTCATGTCAACGGGACGTGGCTGGCCGCCGCACAGATTCCCGCCGACCGGGCGACCGCCGGTTCATTCATGGACCTCTTCGATCAAGCCGAGGCGAAGGTCAGAACCATCATCGACGCGTGTGCCCAGAAGCCGAACGACGACGAGCAACGCAAGGTTGGCGACCTCTACACAAGCTTCATGGACGTCGATCGCATTGAGGCGCTTGGGGCGCAGCCGCTGGCCCCGGCTCTCGCGCAGATCGGCGCGGTGACCGACATCGACGGGTTTATCGCTGCGCTCGGGCCGATCGAACGCTCGGGCGTGTCCGGCATCTTCGGCATGTATGTGAGCCCCGATCAGGGCAGTCCCGACCGCTACATTGTGACGCTCCTGCAAGGCGGCATCGGGCTGCCCGACGAGTCCTACTACCGCGAAGAAGAATTCGCCGAGGTGCGCGCCGCCTACGAAGCGCATATCGCCCGAATGCTCGCGCTGGCCGGCATCGACAACGCCGAAGCGCGGGCCCAACGCATCACCGCACACGAGACGCGGATCGCCAGCGGCCACTGGGACAGGGTCGCGTGCCGCGACGCGCAAAAGACCTACAACCTGTTGCCGCGCGCCGAACTCAACGCGCTCGCGCCGAGATTCGACTGGCGAGTGTGGTCAAAAACAGCGGGCATCGACGAGGCGGCCTTCGCAGAAGTCGTGGTTTCGCAACCGTCATACTTCCAATCCCTTGACGCCCTGCTCACCGAAGAACACCTTGTCGATTGGCTCGACTGGCTGCGTTGGCAGGTTGTCCATGCCGCCGCCCCCTATCTGTCGACGCCTTTCGTCGACGAAAACTTCGACTTCT
>JBBSRT010000111.1:0-6164 GCA_038242765.1 Propionibacteriales bacterium | reverse complement strand
TCCCGAACCCTGTTTGACCATGTGGGGAACGACGGCCCGTACGGTGCGCACATAGCCCATGAACTTGAGGTTCAGGCTCTGCATCCACTGCTCGTCGGTGAGCTCCTCCAAGAGGCCGCCGGGTGAACTTCCCGCGCACGTGACGAGCAGGTCGATGCGACCGAACTCTTCGAGCGCGGACTTGACGCAGCCATCGACGTCTTCAGACTTGCTCATGTCGCCGGCGAAACCGATGACCTTGCGGCCGGTTTCGGCCGAAATGTCCTGGGCGGCCTGCTCGAGGTCATCCGCGCCACGAGCGGTGATGACGACGTCGCAGCCTTCGTTCGCGAGTCGGGTTGCCACCTGGCGGCCGATTCCTTTGCTGCCACCGGTGACGAAGGCAATTTTGCCTGCGAGATTGAGATCCATTTTTGTCCTCCTGGGATAATGATATATCAAATACCACGTGTGGGGATTCGTCAAGTTTATCGGCGAGATCATTGCCTTGAATCGGCGGCCGCTGCGCTGGCTGTGGGTGCAGAGCCGGTCCACGATGCTTTGTTCTGTGCGCGCTCCTGAGCCAGTTGGACCAGGATGTGCGGTTGCGTCGCGATGCGTTTGACCCTTTCGACCGCGGCCTGGTCCGCTCGGGCAAGCCGAGTGGCGATCTCAAACGCATGCTCCCACGGGTTGTCGTCGATGCGTGCGGCGAAGCCGGCGAGCACGGCTTCGGGCGCTTCGAGCCAGCGTGCGGTGAGGGCCAGATCCAGTCCGCGCGTCCTCCCGAAGAGTTCGGGCAGGATCCACGCTCCGACTGCCAACCCATGCCCGGGGCCAACCCATCGCCAACGTGCCGCAGCCGAGATGACTCGGACATCAGCAACGGCCGTCAGTTGCGCACCCCCACCGACGGCGGCGCCCTCGACGACAGCGATGACAACGCCCGGACGGCTGACGATGTGCTCATAGCAGGCATACAGGAGGTCGCTGAGAATGGCGCGGCTCGCGTCGTCCACGTCCAGATCTGCGCCGGCACAAAAGATGTCGGCTGTGCTGCTTCCGAGCAGCATCGTCGTATGAGGGTCTTCGCTTAAGAGCTGATGAAGATGGCGAACCGTCTCCAATGTCAGCGCGTTGCGCCGACGCGCCGCATCGATGCGGATACGAACCGCCAGGCCTGCACCGTCTGGGTTGTCCACGATCAAATCAGTCATCGAAGCTCCTTCCGCACCATGTGCGATATGGTATATCATCGGTCGCAGAGAGGTGAACATGAAACCTGCACCGTTTGAGTATCACCGGGCATACACGCCCCAAGAGGTCGTCGAATTGCTCGCCGAGCTCGGGGACGACGCAAAAATTCTCGCCGGCGGCCAATCGCTCGCACCGATGATGAACTTCCGACTGGCACACCCCAGCGCACTCATCGACATCAACACCGTCTCGGGGCTGGACTACATTCGGCGCGAAAACGACGAACTGTGCGTCGGGGCGCTGACGCGTCACCGCGCTCTCGAGATCAGCACGGCGACCGAAGTGCGCGAAGGTTTCGCGTTGCTGCCGCGTGCCGCACGCTGGATCGGCCATTATCCGATTCGCTCCCGGGGCACCGTCGGTGGAAGCATCGCGCACTCCGACCCGACAGCGGAGTGGTGCATTCTTGCCCGGCTGTTCGATGCCAACATCGTCGTTCTCGGCGTGGAAGGCCCCCGCACCATCTCGGCCGAGGATTGGTTCACCGGGTTCCTGACCACGGCCGCCGAGCCAACCGACATGGTCATCGAAACACGGTTCGGCCGGCCACGCACCCACGCCGCACTCACCGAATATGCACGTCGGCGCGGAGACTTTGCGATCGCCGCAGCGGCAGTGGCCTTCGACATCGAAGATGAGCAATGCAAGAACGTCACTGTCGTCCTGGGCGGCGTGGCAGGTGTTCCGCTTCGTTTGCCCGAGGTAGAGGCCCTTGTCGAAAACAGTGGTGCCGACGAGTCCACCTGGAAGGACGCCGCCCGCGCGTCCGCGGCGTCGATCAAGGCAAGCAGCGACCTCAACGGAGATGAGGCCTATCACCGGCATCTGGTCGGAAGCCTCGTGGAGCGCGCCTTCGCCGAGGCCTACGCGACTGCGAGCCAGGCCCCCGCATGACAACGGAGGCCGAAGCACCAACCCGATGGGTGGGCAACCGGCTCCCACGTCGCGAAGATAGACGCATGGTGCAGGGCGCCGGCCGGTTTGTCGGCGATGTGCCCAACACACACGCCTACCATGTGGCCTTCGCGCGCAGCCCCGTCGCGGCCGGACAGATCCTGACCGTCGATGTCGATGCCGCTCGCGCCCTGCGGGGCGTCATAGCCGTTTTTACCAGCGGTGACCTGGGCGACCCGCAGTTGACGGCCGTATTGGAGCGCGACGAGTTCGTCACGACCCAAATGCCGCTGCTTGCTCGCGACCGGGTCCGTTATGCCGGTGAACCGATCGTCGTGGTCGTGGCCGAAAGCCGCTACATCGCCGAGGATGCCATCGAACTCATCGACATCGACATTGATGAATGGCCAGCTGTACTCTCCTTCGAGCAGGGTGGTCCGGACCAAAAACCGATCCATGACGAGGCACCCGACGGAGTTTTGGTCGACCTGCAGATGTTCACCGATGACCGGTTAGACGAAACCCTGGCCGAAGCCCACCTCCTGTTGGAGGAGACCTTCCGCAGCGGGCGCGTCAACGCCAGTCCGATGGAAGCCCGCGCATGCCTGGCTGATTGGCAGGAACGCGATGAGCAGCTGGTCCTCCACGTCTCCACCCAGGTGCCCCATCAGGTGCGCACCGGTGTCGCCCAGGCATTGGGACTCCCCGAGCGCCGGATCCGCGTGGTGGCCCCCGATGTCGGCGGCGGATTTGGCCAAAAATGTGTAGTCGGACGTGAAGAAGTCGTCGTCGCAGCCGTCACAGCAAAGATCCGGCATGCTGTCCGCTGGGACGAGGACCGCCAAGAAAATCTGATCTCCTCCTTCCACGGGCGCGAACAGGAATACCGCATTCGCGCCGGTTTCGACGCAGCCGGCACAATGGTCGGACTCGACGCAGACATCTCGTGCAATATCGGCGCCTACTCGGCCTACCCGTTCAGTTGCGCGGTCGAACCCCTGATGGCTGCCAGCGAGCTGCCCGGTGTCTACAAAGTCGGCCGTTATGCGGCGCGCGCTCGCGGCTTTGCCTCGAACAAGACGCCCACGGCCCCCTATCGTGGTGTTTCCCGCCCACAGATCGTGCTGGTCATGGAACGCATCATGGCCAAGGCCGCCAAACGCCTGGGCATCGACGAAATCGAGATCAGGCGACGCAACACCATCCTTGCCGACGACTTTCCCTACACCGGACCCAACGGCATCACCTACGACCCGGGCTCCTACATGGAAGCGCTCGACCTTTGCGTGGCCGAGGTCAAGAAGGCCGGCTGGTATGAGCAACGCGGGATCGACGACGGGCTGCTGCGCGGCATCGGCATCATCAACTTTTCCGAACGCACCGCATACGGCACCGCCACCATGGGGATGCGCAAAATGCAGATGACGCCGGGCTTCGAGGTTTCGCACGTACGGATGGATGCTTCGGGCGACGTCACGGTGACGAGCGGCACGTGCGGCCACGGGCAGGGCCACGAGACGACGTTCGCACAATTGGTCGCCGACCGCCTTGGCATCTCTCCCGATCGGGTCAAGCTGCGCCAGGGCGACACCGACCTGGTGAGTTTCGGTTGGGGCACGTTCGGCAGCCGTTCTCTTGTCATCGGTGGTGGATCGGCGGCCGTCGCCGCCCGAAAGCTCGCCGACCAGATCAAGATCGTGGCAGCCGAGATGCTCGAAGCCGATGCCGGTGACATCGAGTTGGTCGACGGCAACGCGACCGTACGAGGTGCGCCGGGCACACAACTGTCTATCGACGAGATCGCAGAAACCGTGCATTTTCGCGCCCACACCCTGAAGCATCATGAGGAATATCTGTTGGAGGCCCGCGGCACCGCGGACCCTCCCGGTATGTTTTCCAACGCCACCCACGCCGCACTGGTCGAGATCGATCCGGGCACCGGCGGTGTCCGCGTCCTGGATTACATCGTCGTGGAGGACTGCGGAGTCGTCGTCAACCCGACGATCGTCGAAGGGCAGGTGCGCGGTGGCGTCGCCCAGGGCATCGCTTCGGCGTTGTTCGAAGAAATGTCCTACACGCCCGACGGGCAGCCCCAAACGGGCACATTCATGGACTATCTGGTCCCGACAGCGAGCGAGAGTCCCTCCGTGGCGATCTACCACCTCGAAACCCCGTGCGACCAGACCGAGACCGGCGCCAAGGGCATGGGTGAGGGTGGCACCATCGGCGCGCCTGCGGCGGTCGTCTCGGCGATAAATGACGCGCTGCGCGACTACGACGCCGACATCGATGCGGTACCGGTCACCCCCGGCGTCATTTTGCAGGTGCTGGCTCAGGGCACTCGACTACATGAGGAGAAGTTATGAAGGACCAGCACCTGGTGACACTCACCGTCAATGGCCGTGAACACGAACTTTTGCTCGAATCGCGTCGTACGCTCGCCGACACCCTTCGGCTCGATCTTGGACTGACCGGGACACACCTGGGCTGCGAGCACGGCATCTGCGGCGCATGCACCGTGCTCCTCGACGGCGAACCGGTGCGGGCTTGCCTCATCTTCGGGGTCCAGGCCGACGGCCGCCACGTACGTACCGTGGAAAGCCTCGCCGACGGTGACGAGCTCAATGATCTGCAGCAGGCATTCAGTCGTCATCATGGGCTCCAGTGCGGTTTTTGCACACCAGGGTTCCTGATGCTGTCCGAAGCCTATTTGTCCACGAACCCGACCGGTGATCGCGACGAGGTCCGCGAAGTCGTCTCGGCGAACCTGTGCCGATGCACCGGCTATCAGGGGATCGTCGATGCCGTATGCGAGGTTGCTTGCGCACGGCGCGAGAAGACGACAGACGCATGACCGATGCTGACGTAGCGCCGGGTATCGCGGCAAAAGACGGTCAAATCGGCCAGCGACTGCTGCGCAAGGAGGACCATCGAATGCTGGTCGGCGCCGGCAGGTTCGGCGCCGATGTCCAGTTCCCGCGGATGGCCCACGTGCGCGTCGTTCGCTCGCCGATCGCTCACGGTGAACTTCTCAGCGTCGACACGACCGCAGCACGGGCAGTCGATGGAGTGATTGCCGTCTTCACTGCCGCGGACCTCCCGCCGGACCTGGAGATCCCGATCCGCCTGAAGGTGCAGGGACTCGACCTGGCCGAACACCTTCAGCCGATGTTGGCCGCCCGAACGGTTCGCTATGTTGGCGAGCCGGTCGCGGTGGTCGTCGCCGAGGACGCCTATGTGGCCGAGGACGCAGCCGAACTTATCGAGATCGACATCGCCGACCTTGAACCCGTCATGGATGTCGACGCAGGCGACGGCGCGCATGTTGTCGCGGACTTCGAGCTGGGTTTCGGCGAGGTCGACTCGGTGTTTGCCGCGGCCGCCCACGTGACCGGTCTGGATTTCACCGTTGGCCGCCATACTGCCGTGCCGATGGAGCCGCGGTCGCTGACGATTAACTACCTTCCCACCACCGATTCGATGGAGATCTTCGGCGCAACCAAGGTGCCGGTGTTCAACCGGCGCGTCTTGGCCGGGCTGCTCGACATCGATGAGAGCTCGATCCGGATGCACGCGGTCGACGCCGGCGGCGGCTTCGGTGTCCGCGGGGAGTTCTATCCCGAAGACTTCCTTATTCCCTGGGTTGCTCGCCGGCTCCGCCAGTCGGTTTCGTGGGTCGAAGATCGCGCCGAACACCTCGTTGCGGTCAACCACTCGCGTGAACAGCGCCACCGCATCGAAGCGGCCTTCGATGCCGACGGCATCCTGCTCGGACTGCGCGACGATGTACGCCACGACAACGGCGCCTACATCCGTACGCACGGAATCATCGTTCCCGAGCTCACGCTGGCGATGCTGCCCGGCCCGTATCGGGTGCCTGCCTATCGCGGCCGAGTGCGCGTCATGCTCACCAACAAGACACCGTGCGGGACCTATCGCGCACCGGGCCGATTCGAAGGAACCACGGCGCGCGAGCAGTTGCTGGATTTGGCGGCCGCGGAGATGGGCATCGACCGGGTCGACCTGCGACGCCG
>JBBSRT010000110.1:0-6194 GCA_038242765.1 Propionibacteriales bacterium | reverse complement strand
CGTCTCTGCGCGAATTCCGGGACGGCCCGAATGATCTCTGGAAGAGCATGCAGTGATCATTGAGGCTCTCCGCAATGGTGATGCGTATGCGGCCGAACGAGCCACCCGCGTCCATATTCGTAACGCGAGTTTGGCCTTCGGTGACCGATTGGACGACAGCTGAATTGAAGTAGCAGTATTACCGAACAATGCGGCGAATTCTTCGAATAAACGCTCCCGCTCGGGCTTGACGGGTTGTTCTAGCCATACCTGAACGGGAATCCAATACCGAGCCTTAATGCGAATCGGCCACTCAGGTGGTGCGCCCGGCAGGAATCGAACCTGCGACCTAGAGATTAGAAGGCTCTTGCTCTATCCAACTGAGCTACGGGCGCCAAGACTCCACCCTATCGGCGCGCGGAGGATCGCGATCGCACACTAGGCTCTTGGTTGTGTCTTCTCCCAGTGCACCGGCCCATTCGGCGGAAATTCCCAAGAAGCTCCCGAAGCGAAAAGACCCGTGGCGTCAGCGCGGCAGGACGCCGCTGCTCATCCTGGTCTGGCTGACAGCCCTTGCGGGTGTCGCCGGAAGCGTCGCGATATCGCTGGGAGCCGGCGACACCGGCGGCTCCGTTCTGTCCTTCCTTTTCGCGCTCATCCCGTTGCCCTTCCTATGGGCCGGCTATTGGTGGCTGGATCGTTATGAGCCGGAGCCTCGGCGTTACAAATGGGCTGCGGTCGTATGGGGCGGCGTTGTGGCCGTCGCACTGGCACTCGGTGCACAAATTCTGATTCAACGCACCTGGGACGTCTCCGAAGCCAACATGGCGACGTTTGTTGCGCCGTTGACCGAAGAGCCTGCCAAGGGCGTGTTTCTGCTCTTGACGTTTTTGCGTTCGCGCCGCGTCATTGATGGCGCAATCGACGGGCTGGTCTATGCGGGCCTGGTCGGCCTCGGCTTCGCCTATGTGGAAAACATCGGCTACTACGCGGCGTCGTACCTCGGATCACCCGATATCGCTATGAAGGGTGCCGACGCGGTGACCACGACGTTCATCGTGCGT
Source organism: Propionibacteriales bacterium (assembly GCA_038242765.1). Lineage (GTDB taxonomy): Bacteria > Actinomycetota > Actinomycetes > Propionibacteriales > Nocardioidaceae > JBBSRT01. The sequence goes on along the minus strand of JBBSRT010000110.1, from coordinate 5,151 downwards.
GGCTTGGCCAGTCCGTTCGCGCACCCGTTGTTCACTTCCGCGTTTGGCATTGCCATCGGCTTGGCGGTGGCCCGCAAATCCAAGGCGGCGAAGGTCATCTTCGGGCTCATCGGCCTCGCAGTCAGTATGAGCTTGCATGCGCTGTGGAATGGGTCGTTGTCGATCGGTGGGCCGGTCGTGTTCTTGGGCATCTATGCGTTGTTGGGCATTATCCTCTTCGTTGTCATCGTGGTCGCGATCGTCATGCGCGTTCGCCAGGTGCGCACCCTGCGTCGATCGCTGCAACGCGTCGCCGAACGTGGCTGGATCCATCCCGACGAGGTTCCCTACCTGTCGACGTTCGGCTACCGCAAAGCCGCGCGTCGTTATGCCAAAGCCAACTATGGTGAAAATGCCGAAAGAGTCGTCAAGCGTTATCAGAATCTGGCCACCGAGGTCGCCTTTCTGCATCATGCCGTCATGGCTGACCGCACCAAACCACACGGCGTTGAACGCACCTACGCCCTGATGGACGCAATGCACGACCTGCGCCCATTCCTCCGCTTTCCACCGGCGCTGAAGCGGGTATAACCCCCCGCTTGGTGGAGCGCTGCCGATAAAGCATCGCCGCGGCGGAGTCGACAGCCCGATTAGTTGGCCAGTCCACTATCGTTGGCACTGAAATAGACGTTTCATACGGGCTCGAAAGGGGTGGCCGTGCTAGGCGAGCATGCATCGGCCGAACTTTTGGCTGCGCTCAGTAAACTCGACAGCCGGTTGCGCGACATTCACCTCAATCTTGAGACTCCTGACGTCGCGGTCATGCGCAAGCGCAGCGAGGAGGTCCTCGAACAACTTTCGAGCTATATTCTGCCTCGACTTGTGCAGCTTGAAGCGCCTCTACTCACCGTCGTCGGGGGTTCGACCGGAGCCGGCAAGTCCACATTGGTCAACTCTCTGGTCGGCGAACGCGTCACCGAAGCAGGAGTCTTGCGGCCCACGACTCGTTCGCCGGTGCTGGCGCACAATCCCGCAGATGCCCATTGGTTCGCGCCCGATCGCATCCTGCCCGAGCTTCCCCGTACCTCGACGGTCACTAACGACACCAATGCGTTGCGTCTGGCGCCGTCGAAGCTGGTCCCACAGGGGCTGGCGATCCTCGATGCCCCTGACGTGGACTCCATCGATCGCGGCAACCGCGAGTTGGCCGCACAACTTCTGGCCGCCGCCGACCTGTGGTTGTTTGTCACCTCCGCGGCGCGATATGCAGACCAGGTGCCGTGGAACTTCCTCAAGGCGGCTGCCGAGCGAAGCACCGCGGTCGCGGTCGTCCTTGACCGCACCCAGCCTGATGCTGTGCAGGAGGTGCGCGGACATTTAGCTCGGATGATGACTTCGCGCGGCCTGAGTGACTCGCCGCTGTTCACGGTCCCCGAATCCGACGTGGACAGCGACGGTCTCCTTCCACCGGCGGCCGTATCTGACATCTCCGACTGGCTCCGCGAACTTGCCGGCGATGTTGATGCGCGTACCAAAGTCATCATGCAAACCCTTGATGGCGCGATCCGGCAAAATGTGTTCCATGCCCATGACATCGCCGACGCGATGGATGACCAACGCGATGCGTCGGCCCAATTGCGGCGCGATGTCGAGGGTGCATACCAACAGGCCACCGAACAAATAATGGAGGCCACCGGCGACGGCTCATTGCTGCGCGGCGAAGTGTTGGCTCGGTGGCAGGACTTCGTCGGCACCGGCGAGCTGCTGCGCTCGATCGAAGAAAAGGTCGGCCGGCTTCGTGATCGCCTGGTTGACAGCCTCGTGGGCAAACGTACCCGCTCTACTCAGGTCAGCGAAGCCGTCGAGCAGGGCTTGCACATGCTGCTTCTTGAACATGCCGAAAGAGCCGCCGAAGTCACCGCCCGCAGCTGGTCTTCGGTTCTGCCGGGACGAAAACTCCTTGATGAGCACCGCGGACTTGACCGCGCGTCCCGCGACTTCAGAGTTAAAGCCGAACGCACCGTGCGTGATTGGCAGCAAGGCGTCCTGGACCTCGTACGCGAGGAAGGCGCAGACAAACGAATGACGGCGCGTTTTTTGGCCTTCGGCGTCAATGGCATCGGAGTCGCGCTGATGATCGTGGTCTTTTCGCATACCGCGGGCCTCACTGGTGGCGAGGCCGGAGTCGCCGGCGGCACCGCGCTCATCGGTCAGAAACTCCTGGAGGCTGTCTTCGGTGATCAGGCTGTTCGGCGCTTGGCCAAGCAGGCGCACGACGATTTGCAGGTGCGCGTCGCCGAGCTGCTCGAGGTCGAGAAGCAGCGTTACCTCGGGTTCGTCGAGAGTGCCGACCTGATTGTTGCGGCACAAAAATCATTGCGCGATGCCGCCCGCGCAGCCGAATACTCGCGCCATGCAGATTTCCTCGACGGAGCTGACGGATGAGTGGCATCGGCGAAAAGGCCAAGCAGGCCCTTCGTGGCGGCCATAGTGATGTCTCGTCGCGTCTCGATGGCCTCGGCCAGGCAGTTGAGGCCGCACGCGGTCGCATCGACAGCGAGCGCCTTGATTCGGCTACTGAGATCGTCGAGCGGGCTTCTGCTCGACTTCGACTTTCAGGCGAACACACCATTGTCGCGTTGGCCGGTGCGACCGGTTCGGGCAAATCATCACTGTTCAACGCGCTCACCGATCTTGAGCTCGCCGGGGTCGGCGTGCGCAGACCCACAACCTCGTGGGCTTTGGCGTGCTCGTGGGGGCCCGAAGGCGCCGAGCAGTTGCTTGAATGGATGGGCATCCCCGTTCGCCATCAGGTGTCGCGGATGAGCATGCTCGACCGGTCAAGCGACGACACTAAGCTCGACGGGCTGGTGTTGCTCGACCTACCCGACCATGACTCGACCGAGGTGTCCCATCATCTGGAGATGGATCGTCTGGTCAACCACGCTGACCTCCTCGTATGGGTGCTCGACCCGCAAAAATATGCAGATGCCGCCATTCATGACCGCTACATCAGGCCGATGGCCACCCACAAAGACGTCACCATGGTCGTGCTCAACCAAATCGACCGCATTCCGTACGAGCAGCGTGAATCAGCACTAGTCGATGTCAAGCGGATCCTTTCACTCGAAGGGTTGGGCGATGTGCCAGTCATCGGTGTTTCGGCGACCCGGGGTGACGGCATCGACGACCTCAAGCGTGAATTGGCCCGACGTATCCGAGCTAAGGCGGCGGCAAAGGGCCGGTTGGGCGCCGACATCGGTATCGTGGCAAGGGACTTGGCCGAAGTCAGCGGAGTGGCCGAGGTGCCGGGCATCGGTGTCGCCGACCGTGCCGCACTAGACAAGTCGCTCATCGATTGTGCCGGCGTTCCCCAGGTCGTGGAAGCTATTGCTTCGTCAACGAGTCGGCGCGCGAGCATCGCTACCGGATGGCCGCTGACCCGGTGGCTTGGTCGACTGCGCCGTGACCCGCTCAAAAGCCTTTCGGTCGAAGCCGACCTGTCGATGTCGGCGTTGGCCCGGTCGTCGATACCGACTGCCACGTCTGTGCAGAAGGCCAGCGCCGAGATCGCGATCCGTGATCTGGCCGAAAAGGCATCGGTCGGTGTCGGCAAGCCGTGGTCAGATTCCATCCGGGCCGCTTCGACCTCCAGAAGTAACGACATCGCTGATTCTTTGGATCAGGCCATTGTCGGCACCGATTTGGGCGTTGCGAAGGCAGCCTGGTGGTGGCGGGCGATCAATGTGCTCCAGTGGGTTTTCTTCGCCATGCTGCTTGTCGGCCTTGGCTGGCTGTTGGTGCTGGCCGGGTTGTCGTTCGCGCAGATCGATCCGCCTGCGCCGCCCAAGAGCCAGGGCATTGCGCTCCCGACGCTATTCATCGTCGCTGGCATCGTCTTCGGCATCGGCATGGCACTGTTGTCGCGCTTGGCAGCGCGGCTCTCGGGGCGAAGCAAGGCCAGACGGGCCGACCGATTGTTGCGGTCCGCGATTGGCCAGGTCGCTCAAGAGCAGGTCGTCGACCCCATCGAGGCCGAGCTCACCGCATACAACAAAACCCGGGCCGGTTTACTCGCCGCGTTGAAGTAGCCGGCGGCCCCTACCGGCAAGGTCACGCCAGAAGCGATATGGGCAATGGTGGCCTTTTGTCCACAGGTTGCACGTCGCAACGAGTTTTCCACATGCGGCCGATAGTTGGTGGCGCGCATACGGGTTGCGCTGTGAGGCTGGACTCAAATACCAGCCGCACGAGAGTGAGCACATTATGCAAGACAATCAAATGACAATTAGCGGATATGTAGGAACGCCAGTTGAGTTTCGCGACCAAAACGGCAATGGCGCAGCATGGGCAATGTTTCGTCTGGCTTCCACTCCGCGCAGCTATGACAAGCAACACAACAATTGGCGCGACCTCGAAACCACGTGGTTGACCGTCAAGGCGATGCGCGACCTAGCCCACAATGTTGCTGACTCTTTGAAGGTCGGCGACCCGGTAGTGGTCACCGGCAAACTTCGCACACAGGTATGGACGTCCAAAGACGGCGAAAGTCGTCGCAGCGAAGTGCTGTGGGCCGCTTCGGTATGTCATGACCTCAATCGCGGGACCTCGACATTCCAGCGCGTCGACCGTGCCATCGCACCACCGCCTGCCGACGATGAGGATGTTGCCGTCCTCGAAACGCTCGATCGGCAGACGGCTGCGGCCGCATAGGGTAAATCTGGACGGAGCCGATAGGCTTGCGCATATGTCTGATTTCGTATTTACCCTTCGCAACGTCCGCAAGGCCCATGGCGACAAAGTCGTGCTCGATGATGTTACCTTGTCGTTCCTGCATGGCGCGAAGATCGGTGTCGTGGGCCCCAACGGCACCGGCAAGTCGACACTGCTCAAGATCATGGCCGGTCTTGACAAGCCCAGCAACGGCGACGCGATCATCGACCCCGGTGCCACCGTCGGCATGCTTCAACAGGAGCCGCCATTGACCGAGGGCAAGACCGTTCTCGAAAACGTCGAGGAAGCTGTAGCCACGATCAAGTCCAAACTGGACCGGTTCAACCAAATTAGCGAAGAACTCGCCGATCCCGACGCCGACTACGACACACTGCTGGCCGAGATGGGTGACCTGCAGACTGATCTCGACCATGCCAACGCGTGGGACCTTGATTCGCG
>JBBSRT010000109.1:0-6231 GCA_038242765.1 Propionibacteriales bacterium | reverse complement strand
TACCGCGACTCGATCCGGTGAGGCGGCCACTAAACTGACCGGTTGGACCGCACGTTTCCTGGCGCCACTCAAACCCGGAGCTAGGGTGGAGGTCCGCGCCGATCGCATCGGTCTCGATGCCGGCGCCGAAATCCTTGAGGTCACGTGCCGCAGCGAAGGCGAACTCGTCATGGCTGCCACGGCCCGAACCGCTGCACCCCGCACGGCCTATGCCTTCCCGGGCCAGGGAATTCAAAGTCAGGGCATGGGAATGGAGGCCTATGCGCGTTCCAAGGCAGCGCGTGAAGTCTGGGACCGTGCTGATGCCCATACCCGCAAGGCGTTGGGGTTCTCGATCCTCACCGTGGTCAAAGACAACCCGACTCGCCTCACCGCGGCCGGCGTGACACATCGTCATCCCGACGGGGTGCTGTATCTCACCCAATTCACCCAGGTCGCGATGGCGACCCTCGGGGCGGCGCAAACCGCCGAGCTCCGCGAAGCCGGTGCCTTTGTCGAAGGCGCCATGTTGTGCGGCCACTCGGTGGGCGAATACAACGCCTTGGCCGCGGTCTCTGGTGTCATCCCGCTCGAGGCTGTCCTCGAGGTGGTATTCCAGCGCGGATCGGTCATGCACGAACTCGTGCCACGTGACGACAAGGGCCGAAGCGACTATCGGCTGGCCGCGATCCGCCCCTCACAATTGGGGCTTGCCGACGACGACGTCGCCGACTTCGTCGACGGCGTTGCGCAGTCCAGCGGCGAATTCCTCGAGATCGTCAACTTCAACCTCCGTGGCTCGCAATATGCGATAGCCGGCACCGTACGCGGCCTCGAAGCGCTGGAAACCGCCGTCGCCGAACGCCGCGCCGAGTTCGGTGGGCGCAGCGCGTTCATCCTCGTGCCCGGCATAGACGTGCCGTTCCACTCCAGTGTCTTGCGTTCGGGTGTGCCCGACTTCCGCCGGCGACTCGATGAGTTGCTTCCCGCCCATATCGACCCCGCCATCCTCACCGGCAGGTACGTCCCCAACCTCGTGCCCAAGGCCTTCAGCCTGCAGCGCGAATTCGTGGCCGAGATCGCCGCTCTGGTGCCCTCGGAACCACTCGATGCGGTGCTTGCTGACTTCGACACCTGGCAAGCTGACCCCGGCGCCCTGTGCCGGACGCTGCTGATCGAGCTGTTGGCCTGGCAATTCGCGAGCCCGGTGCGCTGGATCGAAACCCAGGATCTTCTCCTCGGTGAGGGTGGTGTCGACCGCTTTGTGGAGATCGGTGTCGGAGCAGCTCCGACCGTCGCCAACCTTGCAGGGGCAACCCTCAAGCTGCCCGATTTCGCCGGACGAATCGTCGAGGTCCTCAACTTCGAACGAGACAATGCCGCGCTCTTCGCCACCGACACCGATCCGTCGGTTGACGAACCCGATGAACCTTCCAGTACATCAACCGACGCTCCGGACCCCCAGACTGCGGCTCCTGCTGCTGGCGACGTGGTTCCCTCCGCTGAACCGCCGACAACGGGGGGCCCGCGTCCCGACGACCTTGGTTTTGCCGCCTCCGATGCGACAGCGATCCTGATCGCCTTTGGCACCAAGATGCGCCTCGATCAGATCGGCGCAGCAGACTCGATCGAGTCGCTGTGTGACGGTGTTTCATCACGACGCAACCAGTTCCTTGTCGATCTGGGTGCCGAACTCTCCTTGGGGGCCATCGACGGCGCAGCTGAGGCCGACATGGCCACACTGGCCGCCACTGTCAACAAGCTCGCCCGCACCTACCGACCCTTTGGTGCGGTGCTCAGCGAAGCCATCAACGATCGCCTCCGGCAGGCCTTCGGCCCGGCTGGACGACGTGCCTCGGCGGTCGCCGAACGGGTGACCGGGACCTGGGGTCTCGGTCAAGGCTGGGCCGACCACGTCACGGCCGAAGTTGCTCTCGGTGCACGTGAAGGCAGCAGTGTCCGCGGCGAACCCTTTGGCCAACTCGGCACCCTGTCGAGTGCCGGTGACGTCGACAACGCGATTGACGCCGCCGTCGCCTCAGTGGCCAAGCGCCATAGCGTCGAAGTCTCCAAGCCATCGACCGGGGGAGGCGGCGCAACAGTCGACGCAGCCGCGCTCGCCGAGATCACCGATGCCATCAACGGACCCGACGGCGTCCTCGCCACCACCGCACGGCACCTATTGGCTGAGCTTGGGCTGCAGAAATCGGTCGACACGCACGAAGACGACAACGTCGATGCCGAACTCGTCGCTCTTCTTACAGCCGAGCTCGGATCAGACTGGCCCCGTATGGTGGCGCCGGCGTTCGATGCCGCGCGCGCCGTTGTGCTCGACGACCGGTGGGCTTCGGCACGCGAAGACCTCGCCACGTTGTGGACCGAAGGTGACGTCGATGGCCTGTTCGCTGGCAGCGGCGAAATCGTCGCCCGGCAGGCCCAGTGGTGGGCTCAACGCGCCGACGCACAGGATCGCACTGATCTGGCGGCCCGTTACCGCGACATAGCCGCTCAGGCTGTCGACACGAGCGCCGGTCGATGGGCGGACGAAATCGCCGTCATCACCGGTGCCAGTGCCGGCTCGATCGCGGCGTCGGTCGCCGGCGACCTGCTCGCCGGTGGCGCGACCGTCATCGCCACCACGTCGCGGCTCGACAGTGAGCGGTTGGCGTTCTATCGCAGCCTCTACCGCACGCACGCTCGCACGGGTGCCACCTTGTGGGTCGTTCCGGCCAACGCGGCCTCCTACGGCGACATCGATGCACTCATCGAATGGATCGGCAACGACCAGAGCGAAACCACCGGTGGCGTTAAGCAACTCATCAAGCCAGCAATGCGCCCGACAGTGCTGTTCCCGTTTGCCGCGCCTCGAGTCATGGGCGACCTCACCGACGCCGGAGCACGATCTGAGATCGACATGCGGGTACTCCTGTGGTCGGTTGAACGCCTCATCGGCGGACTCAGCACCCTGGGTCATGCCACGGATCTAGGCTCACGCCTGCACGTGGTGCTACCCGGGTCTCCCAATCGCGGCATGTTCGGCGGCGACGGAGCCTACGGAGAATCCAAGGCCGCGCTCGATGCGATTGTCGCCAAGTGGCATGCGGAGCGTGCCTGGGGCAGCAAAGTCAGCCTCGTCCACGCCATCATCGGCTGGGTGCGTGGCACCGGGCTGATGGGGCACAACGATCCGCTGGTCGAGACCGTGGAAGCCAAGGGCGTCCATACGTGGAGCCCCGACGAGATTGCCGCCGAACTGCTCAAAGCCTGTGAGGCAGCGACGCGCGCCGCCGCACAGCATGCCCCAATCGAACTCGACCTCACCGGCGGCCTTGCCGAAGCCGACCTCGACCTCGCATCGCTTGCATCCGAGGCGGTCGACGAAGATATCGACACTACCGGCGAAGCCGTCCAAGCGGCGACGACCATCGCAGCGTTGCCGCCTTCGCCAGCTGATGTCGGTCCAGTTGCCGAAGTGTCGTGGCCCGAACTTGATGTTGATCCCGCAGACCTTGTGGTGATCGTCGGGGCCGGAGAACTCGGCCCATACGGGTCTTCGCGCACACGGTTTGCCATGGAGGTCGATGACGAACTCTCCGCGGCCGGCGTGCTCGAGCTTGCCTGGACCACCGGCATGATTAGTTGGGAAGAACAACCCGTCGCCGGTTGGTATGACGCCGAATCCGGTGACCATGTGCCCGAATGCGAGATCGCCGACCGTTTTGCCGACGCTGTACGTGAGCGTTGTGGCATCCGCACCTACGCTGACGACGGCTCCATTGTCGACGGCAGTGCACCACTGTTGACGTCGGTGTTCCTCGATAAGGATCTGAGTTTCGTCGTCGGCGGCGAACCCGAAGCCCGCGCGTTCAAGGATTCCGACCCCAACCATACGGTGATCTCTCAGGGCGCCGAAGGTGACTGGACGGTGACCCGGCGTGCCGGTACCGAGATAAGGGTGCCGCGCCGGATGAAACTTTCCCGCACCGTAGGTGGCCAGATCCCGACCGGTTTCGACCCACTCGTATGGGGAATTCCAGCCGACATGGCCCAATCGTTGGACCGGGTCGCAGTGTGGAACCTCATCTGCACCGTCGATGCGTTCCTGAGCAGCGGATTCAGCCCCGCCGAATTGATGCGTTGGGTGCATCCGGCTCAGGTCGCCAACACTCAGGGCACCGGTATGGGCGGCATGGGTTCGATGCATTCGCTTTACATCGACACCCTTTTGGGCGCCAACAAGCCCAATGACCTCCTGCAGGAGGCACTGCCCAACGTCATCGCCGCGCACGTCGTACAGTCCTATGTCGGCAGCTACGGAGCGATGATCCACCCGGTGGCCGCATGCGCGACGGCGGCCGTCTCCGTCGAGGAAGCGGTCGACAAGATCCGGTTGGGTAAAGCCGATCTTGTGGTCGCCGGCGGTTTCGACGACCTCAGCGCCGAAGGCATCATCGGATTTGGTGACATGTCTGCTACGGCTGACACCGAGGCCATGACGGCCAAGGGCATTGACAACCGGTACTTCTCGCGCGCCAATGATCGCCGGCGCGGTGGGTTCGTCGAATCTCAGGGCGGCGGCACGGTGTTGCTTGCCCGCGGCGATGTTGCCCAAGAGATGGGTTTGCCGGTGCTCGGTGTGCTCGCCTGGGCCGGCTCGTTCGGCGATGGCGTCCATACGTCGATCCCGGCGCCCGGCATCGGCGCGCTCTCGGCAGCGCGGGGCGGTCCGCAATCGGCTTTGGCACGGTCACTCAAGGCCCTCGGTGTCAGCGCCGACGACATTGCCGTCATCTCCAAACATGACACCTCGACCAACGCCAACGATCCCAACGAGTCAGAACTGCACGAACGGCTCGCCGGCGCTCTCGGTCGAAGTGATGGCAATCCGCTGTTCGTCGTGTCGCAAAAGTCGCTGACCGGCCACGCAAAGGGCGGTGCGGCAGCATTCCAGCTCATCGGCCTGTGCCAGGTGCTCGAGGGTGGTGTGGTGCCACCAAACCGAAGCCTCGACTGTGTAGACGACGTCCTCGCCGACGATGAACATCTGGTGTGGTTGCGCAAACCACTGCATGCCGGTGATTCGTTGCCATTGCGCGCGGGGCTCCTCACGAGCCTGGGCTTTGGTCACGTCTCAGGTTTGTTGGCTGTGGTGCATCCGCAGGCCTTTGTCGCTGCCCTTGCGCCCGAGGCGCGTGCTGACTATCAAGCTCGTGCCACCGCGCGGCGGATTGCTGGCCGGATGCGGCTCACCGAAGCAATGTGCGGTGGGGATGCGCTGTATGAACGTCCCGCTGATCGGCGTTTTGGGGACCAAGGTGTACGCGAACTCGAAGCAGCAACCATGCTCGATGCAGATGCACGCCTGGGAGCCGGTGATGTTTACGAGCGCGCGGTGTGTCGGTGACACAATGATGTTGTGACGATTCGCGGGATAGGTGTCGACCTAGTCGATGTCGACTCGTTTGCCAAGCAGCTCGATCAACCCGGCACCGCGTTCGAACGCAATTTCACCGCCGGTGAACTTGCCGATGCGCGCGACCGACGTACCGATCCGGCACGCCATCTGGCGGTGCGGTGGGCTGCGAAAGAGGCGGTCATCAAGGCGTGGTCGGCCTCGCTGTTCGGCGCCGGGCCGGTCCTCGATGAGGTGGTGCATCACGAGATCGAGGTCGTCACCGATGCGTGGGGTCGGCCGCGTATCCGGCTCCATGGCGATGTGGCCCGACATCTTGCCGCCGGTGATCTGCACGTGTCGTTGTCTCATGATGGCAACATGGCCATTGCCTACGTGATCCTGTCGGGTTGACGGGCGGGCGCCCACAGGGGGCACAGGCCGCGAAGCACTTGAATGGCCAGTTTTCTTCTGCGTTCGCCCCCTGTAGGCGACCGTCACGGTGACCGGAAGTGTCCCGGCGCACGCGCTACTCGGTGATGAACGCGTCGCTTTCGGCCGCGAGCAGGTATGACGCCAGTAGCCTCTTGAGTTCGATGACCGAATCATCGTGCGAGTGCGCATCACGGATCGAGAAGTTCAGCATCGAATACGCAATGTGGACGAGCACTTCGGCCATGATCATGCGTCGCTCACGAGGGGTCGAGGGCGTCAAGGGCGCCAGCGCACGGGCTACGTCCTGGGCCAGCATCCGTTCGTTGACCTCGGCGGTCGCCCGTGTTGCGGGTGTGGACTGCACGGCCAGCCATACGGCCCGTCTCGAAGGATCGCGCGACCAAAGATCTGCCATGTGGTCAACG
>JBBSRT010000108.1:0-6244 GCA_038242765.1 Propionibacteriales bacterium | reverse complement strand
GAGCCGGCGCGAACCCCGGTGGCGAGCTCGGCGACGTCGACGACGCGGCTCATCAGTGGCCGAGGTTCGCCGACAGCTGTTTGAGCAGATCCAAGGCCGAATCGGCGATGACGGTTCCCGGCCCGAAGACCGCGGCCGCGCCCATGTCATGCAGGGTTTGCACATCGTCAGGCGGTATGACCCCACCGACGACGACCATAATGTCACCTCGGTCCAGATCGGCCAACGCTTGACGCAGCGCCGGCACCAAAGTCAGGTGCCCTGCCGCAAGCGACGAAACCCCGACCATGTGGACATCGGCATCAACGGCCTGCTGGGCAACCTCCATCGGTGTGGAAAAAAGCGGACCCACGTCGACGTCGAAGCCCATGTCGGCGAAAGCGGAGACGATGACCTTTTGGCCGCGATCATGGCCGTCTTGACCCATTTTCGCAACGAGAATTCGCGGCCGGCGGCCCTCGGCTTCCTCGAAGGCGTCGGTCGCGTCGATGACCTGTTGGACGTTGCCAGCCTTGCCGGCCTCGGAGCGGTACACACCTGAGATCGTACGGATCACCGCAGAGTGTCGCCCGTAGACCTTTTCCAATGCGTCGGAGATCTCACCGACGGTGGCTTTGGCCCGGGCAGCATCGACGGCCAGCTTAAGCAGATTGTCCTCAAGCGAGCCGTCGCTGGATGCGCCGCGTTGGGCGGACTCGGTGAGCGCGGCCAGGGCGCTGTCGACGTCGTTTTGGTCGCGTTCGGCGCGCAATCGTTTCAGCTTGTCGATCTGCGCCGCATAGACGGCCTTGTTGTCCACCCGTCGTGCTTCGACGGCATCTTCTTCGGCCAGCCGGTAGGTGTTGACCCCGATGACGGCCTGCTTCCCTGCATCGATGCGCGCCTGGGTGCGGGCCGCGGCCTCTTCGATGCGCATCTTCGGGATGCCGGCTTCGATGGCCTTGGCCATACCGCCGGCTTCTTCGACCTCCTGGATGTGCGCCCAAGCCCGTTCAGCGATGTCGTGGGTCAACTTTTCGACGTAATAAGAGCCCGCCCACGGGTCGATGATCCGGTTGGTGCCCGACTCCTGCTGCAACAGCAGTTGAGTGTTGCGGGCAATGCGGGCGCTGAAGTCCGTCGGAAGAGCGATCGCCTCGTCCAAGGCATTCGTATGCAGCGATTGCGTGTGCCCCTGCGTCGCAGCCATGGCCTCGATGCAGGTGCGTTGCACGTTGTTGAAGACGTCCTGCGCGGTCAGCGACCAGCCCGAGGTCTGGCAGTGGGTGCGCAAACTCAGCGACTTGGGGTTTTTAGGTTCGAAGTCGGCAACGAGCCGCGCCCAGAGTGCCCGGGCGGCGCGCATCTTCGCGATCTCCATAAAGAAATTCATGCCGATCGCCCAAAAAAAGCTCAGCCGCGGAGCGAACGCGTCGATGTCGAGACCGACCTCGAGTCCCGAACGGATGTATTCAACGCCGTCGGCCAGGGTGTAGGCGAGCTCCAAGTCGTTGGTCGCGCCGGCTTCCTGCATGTGATAGCCCGAGATCGAGATCGAGTTGAATCGGGGCATCCTTTGGGCCGTGTAGGCAAAGATGTCGGACACGATCCGCATTGACGGTGCCGGCGGATAGATGTAGGTGTTGCGGACCATGAATTCTTTGAGGATGTCATTCTGAATCGTCCCGGACAGCTTCTCCGGCGGCACACCCTGCTCCTCGGCCGCCACGATGTAGAGCGCCAAAATCGGCAGCACCGCACCGTTCATCGTCATCGAGACGCTCATCTCATCCAGCGGAATCCCGTCGAAGAGTTGGCGTGCATCATAGATCGAGTCGATCGCGACGCCGGCCATACCGACATCGCCGACAACGCGCGGGTTGTCCGAGTCGTAGCCGCGGTGGGTGGCCAGGTCAAAGGCGACGGACAGACCTTTTTGGCCGGCCGCCAGGTTGCGGCGATAAAACGCGTTGGACTCCTCGGCGGTCGAAAAGCCCGCATACTGGCGGATTGTCCACGGCTGGGTGGCATACATTCCCGGGTAGGGGCCGCGCAAGTAGGGCGTCATACCCGGGTAGGTGTCGAGGGCGTCGAGCCCCTCGAGGTCGGCGGCTGTGTACAGGCCCTGGATGTCAATCCCTTCGGGCGATGGCCACGGCTCAGCGCCTTCGTTGGCCTTCTTGTAGGCCTGTTCGTCAGCGGTATGCGGCTCGTCGGGATCCAACGGTAGTCCTGCGAAGCTTTCGGGGATACTCATGCGCCGGCCTCCGTGTCGGTGTCGGTGTCCGCATTGGTGGCGGTGTTGACGTCGAGCTGATCGCGAGTGCGGTGGAGGAACTCAAGGGCATCAACACCCATCGCGGCACTGTCATCGACTTCGACACCGGCGGGGGGTTTGCCTGCCAGAATGATCCAGGTGGCGCCGGCTTCGCGCAGCGCGGTGACCACGTCGACTCCCCATGCCGCATAGGCCTTGTCGGTGCCGGCCAGACAGACGACCGACTCACCCTCGTATGCGGCGACAACTTCATCGACGCCTTCGGTGCCACCAGCGGCAGTCGTGGCGATGCCGCCGGCGGCAAGCAGGTTGGTGATAAAAGACGCACGAGCGGTGTGGGAGGCGATCGTTCCCATCGTGGCCAGGAATACCGGCTTCGATGCGGGTGCATCGCGCAGCGCTTCGAAGCCGGCGCCATAACGGGCGACCTCGGGGGTGCCGTCGGGATAGGGACGGCGCTCGGGCAGCGTCTCCTCGAGGTTGGGGTATTCGTTGACGCCGGTGAGGGGTCGTTGACGGCTGCCAACCAGCGCGGTGCGCTTGGCGACGGTTTCGGCGATCTTCTCATCGAGCGTACCGGCGGCGATGAACGCAATAAGACCGCCTGCCTTCTCGATGTCCCCAAATGCCTCCCATGCCGAGTGCGCGATGTCGTCGGTGAGCTTCTCCACCGCATACGCACCTCCCACCGGGTCGGTCACTTGAGCGACATGGGACTCGGACATCAACAGCGACGAGGTGTTGCGGGCGATGCGACGGCTGAAGTCTTCGGGCAATCCGAGCGCCGTGTCGAAGGGCAGAACGGTCACTGCTTGAGCACCGCCCACGCCGGCAGCGAACGACGCGACGGTCGTGCGCAGCATGTTGACATAGGGGTCGTATTTGCTCATCATCGGTCGCGACGTCACCCCGTGCTGGAGTTGCCGGCATGCCGCAGGGGACGCGCCGCTGAGTTCGGCAACGCGGTTCCAGAGTCGCCGCGCGGCGCGAAACTTCGCGATCGTCTCGAACTGCTGATCGGTGGCCGCATAGCGGAATTCCAGCAACCGCGCAGCATCGTCAATCGCGTAGCCGGCCGCCGACAATATTCGCAGATAGGTGACGCCGGCGGCCAGCGAATACGCCAACTCCTGCACATCGGAGCCGCCAAGATCATGTACGTCGGTGCCGTCGACGACCACGGCGCGGGCGCCGAGCTCGGTAGCAATCTGGGCGACCTCGGCGACCACGTCACTTGCGGCCTGCTCGCCGCTGCGCGCGCCGATCGGATTGGCGCCCAGGTTCGTGCCCGCAGCCGCTGCGACGTCTCGGTCAGCGACTATGGCTGCAAGGGCTCGCGCTGCACCAATCGGGTCTTCGCGTGCGTCGAGTATGACGGGCGCGAGGTCGACGAAAACCTTGTCGAGGATCGCTGGCAGATCGTCGACGGCGATGGCGTGGGAGCCCACGGTCAGCCATACCGAATTGACCCCGTTTTCGAGGTCGGTGATGAGGTGCTCGGCGGTGACCTTGGGATCGGGGTCGACGAACTGGGCGCGGATGTCCCAGGCGCCGAGCTCACGGGCCGCCGCAGCGCCGCGAGTGTAAGGACTCTGACCGGGCAGGCCTGCGTCGGGCAGGTCGGCGGCCAACGCGACAGTTCCCAGCGGAGCGATCTTGATGCCATCCAAGGTGCATACGGTAAGGATGTCCCAGGCGTCACTGTCGGGAGCATCGTCGGCGAGCCTGCCCGATTTGCGCAACACGGCAGCGGTGGTCTTTTCCCAATCGGCCAACGTGTGGTGTGCGCTGCCCTGCATGAGGGAAAGCTTCTCGGCCGTCACTTCAGGTGCCATAGACCGAATCGTACGGATGTCGGCGTACGGCATGCCAGCCGGTGTGAGCAACCCGATGTCAAGACGCGCGCTGTGGGGATCGCCAACGAGGTCGTCTACAGGGGGCAAACAGTCTTGAAAGTCGGACTTCCGCGGGTTTCGCGTCGTATTTACCTCCTGTGCGCGACGGGTCACGCATCAAGCGTTGGGCCCGGTGGCTGCATCTGCCAAACTGAAGACGTGATGATCCCCGCTGAATTGCTGCCCCGTGACGGACGATTCGGGTCTGGACCATCGAAGGTGCCCACCGTCGCACTTGACGCACTCGCGGCCACCGGTACGTCGCTCATGGGTACCTCACACCGGCAGGCACCGGTACGCCACTTCGTCGGGAGTGTGCGCGAGCGGCTCGACGCCTTGTTCTCTTTGCCCGACGGTTACGAAGTGGTGCTCGGCAACGGCGGCTCCACGGCCTTTTTCGATGCGGCGACGTTCGGTTTGATCGAGACGCGCAGCCAGCACCTGATGCACGGGGAGTTCACCTCGAAGTTCGTCAAAGCCGTCACCGCCGCACCGTTCCTTGCCGAGCCGTCGGTGCGGACCAGCGAGACGAACACCCACCCCCGGCTGGTCGCCGAAGCCGGTGTTGACGCCTACGCGTGGGCGCACAACGAGACATCGACCGGCGTCATGGTGCCGGTACAACGGGTGGCTGACGCCGATGCGGGTGCGCTCATGCTTGTCGATGCGACGTCGGGCGCCGGCGGACTGCCGGTCGATATCGCGCAAAGCGATGTCTACTATTTTGCACCGCAGAAGACGTTTGCCGCCGACGGCGGGCTATGGATCGCGCTCATGTCGCCGGCTGCCATTGAGCGTGTCGGACGGGTCCGCGGCGGCGGCCGGTGGATCCCCGCGTTTTTCGACCTCCAAACCGCGATCGACAACTCGCGTAAGGATCAGACCTACAACACGCCGTCACTGGCCTCGCTGTTTTTGATGGACCAGCAGCTGGCTTGGATGCTTGACCATGGTGGACTCGACGCAGCGGTTTCGCGCACAGCTGACTCCGCGGCGCGACTGTATGGGTGGGCAGAAACGAGTGACTTCGCAACGCCATACGTGCCCGATCCGGCTGAACGTTCCAACACGATTGCCACGATCGACATGGTCGGCGGCGTCGAAGCCTCGACGATCTCGGCTGCGTTGCGCGAAAACGGGGTCGTCGATGTCGACGGCTATCGCGGACTGGGGCGCAATCAGTTGCGGATCGCGACGTTCCCGGCGATCGATCCCGACGACATCAGTGCGCTAACCGGTTGTATCGATTACGTCGTCGCCAACTCCTGACCTCTTCCGGCCGAGGAGGCAGGACACGCCGGCCGGGGAGGTGCGACACGCCGGCCGAGGAGGCAGGACACGCCGGCCGGCGAGGTACTTTCGGTGCAGCTATCGAGCTGCGCCAGCCGATGAATGCAAATCTCGGTGTTCTTCATACGTGCGCGCGTTCGGATAAATCTTCTCGACTTCGTCATCGGTCAGTTCTCGACGCACCTTGCCCGGTACGCCCGCGACCAGAGACCGCGGCGGTATGACGACCCCTTCAGAGATCAGCGCGCCCGCGGCGATAAGCGATTCCGAACCGATGATGGCACCGTTCATGATGATCGCCCCCATACCGATCAAGACGTTGTCTTCAACGGTGGCGCCATGGATGACTGCGTTGTGCCCGACCGAGACACCCTCACCGAGCGTGACGGGAGCGTCGACATCGACATGGAATGCGCAGTTGTCCTGCACATTGGAGCGCGCCCCAATGGTAATCGGCTCGTTGTCGGCCCGCAGCACCGCGCCATACCAAACGCTCGCTCCGGCGCCGAGCCGGACCGCGCCGACGAGCGTCGCATTGGGCGCGATCCATGCTTGCGAGTCGACTTCTGGCTTTCGGTCTCCCAGCGCTATTTCCATAGGGCCAACCTACCAATCGTGCGCAGCGCCGAACAGAAAGTACCTCCTCGGCCACCCAGCCGCCTCCTCGCCGGGCGTGTCCTACCTCCTCGCCGGGCGTGTCGAGCCTCCTCGCCCGGCGTGGGGCTAGCTGATCCAGCGGGAGATGGGGTCGATCGCGAAGTAGAGCACAAACAGCACCGTCACGATCCACAGCAGCGGATGT
>JBBSRT010000107.1:0-6279 GCA_038242765.1 Propionibacteriales bacterium | reverse complement strand
GCGTTCACCCGAACCAACTTCGTCGAGATCATTCAGATGAACGCGTGGCCAGAATGAAGACCTACGCATCCGCACGCACGGAAGGAAGAGCAAGCATGTCCACGACAATTGCAGGAGTCGAGGTGCCCGAGACCGCTGCTGCGGCGACGTCCTTCGCCCAGCAGCACACCAGCCCCCCTGATCTTCAACCACTCGAGCAGGGTCTTTCTGTTCGGCTCTCTCCAAGCGGATGAGCTCGGGCTACGCCCGGATCCGGAGATTCTCTACGTCGCGGCGATGATGTACGACACAGGCCTATTCAAGTCGTACGCACAGGCTGTGCAGCGCTTCGAGGTTGACGGGGCCGATCCGCACAAACCCCTACTTGAGCACGGATTCGATTCAACGGCAGCCGAGATCGTCTGGGAAGCGGTCGCCCTGCACACCACCCCTGGATCCCGGTCCGGATGGGAGCCGAGATCGCCGCGATAAAGTCGATTGACGTCGAGGAGATTGAGATCCCGCCGGGCCGCTCTGAGTACGCCCGATGGACCGCAGCGCCCGTCCACAGCACAGCCCATGGAGACTTTCGCTTGCCGAGCCATGGTCCCGTGCGAGAGCGACGCTCACGCGACGGGTTCGAAAAGTTCACGAGCGCCCTCGTGGCAGCCATACATGCGTCAACCGATAGTAACCTCCAACTTGTCTTGGACTACCGGTCAAGAAGGTTGCTCCCCGGATCCCCTCGATGCACGACCTGGCCACAATCGCGGAGATCTGCGATCAACCCAGCGAACCGCTTGACGTGCGGAGACGACGTCAACTTGGGTGGAATGCCCTATACGACAGGCTCTCGGATCGCTAGACGCCGAGGTTAACGCCAGCCCCTCTCAACACCCTGAAGTAGCCCGACTCTCAACCGCATCGTGAAAAGACTGTGCCGAAAATTGACTCCCTACCAATGAGAAAACCCCCGATATCGCTGAAATCTCAGTGAAAATCGGGGCTCCTCTATGGCGGTGGCGGTGGGATTTGAACCCACGGTGGGCGATAAACCCACACAACATTTCGAGTGTTGCACCTTCGGCCGCTCGGACACGCCACCGCGAGAGAGATTACTAGACAGAGGCCCGCAGCACCCAATCGAGTCCATCCCGGCGAAGGAATCGACGTGGTGCCCGCATACAGACCCTCAGGTCGATTCTTGCGTCGGGGCAGGCGCTACTCAGAGCACAGAGGCCATCCGCTGCACAGCTTGCGACAGGATCTCGGGAGTCGTCCCATAGTTGAGCCGTATGTGGCCCGCGCCACCGGTACCGAAATCGAGGCCTGAGATGAAGGCGACCCTGCCGCGTTCGAGGAACACCGACCCAGGGTCATCGCCAAGGCCAAGCGTGCGGCAATCGATCCACGCGAGGTAGGTGCCCGGCCCCGGAATGCATCTCGCATCGGGCAAATGTTCAGCGAGCAGCGCCGACAACAGCACCCGGTTTTCGTCGAGATCAGCCCGGAGCGCATCAAGCCATTCGCGCCCCTCATTGAGGGCTGCTGTGTGGGCGATAACCCCCAGATGGCTGAGTCCATGCGAAACGATCTCCGACATCCGCGCAAGATCGTCGACACTGTCCGCGCCACCGACGACGGCGGCACCCTTCATACCGGCAAGGTTCCACGCCTTCGAAGCCGACAAGACCGAAAAGGCATTCGCGGTGCCGGGCACACTCAGGTACGGCGTGAACGCAACAGGCCCACCCGCCAGCGGTGCGTGGATCTCATCGGCAACGACCCTGACCCCATACCGCTCGGCCAACACTGCAACAGCTGAGAGCTCGGCGAGCGTATGGACGACGCCGGTCGGATTCTGCGGATTGCACAACACATAGGTCACCTGCCGGCCACCAAAGGCAGCCCGTTCAAACGCTGACTCGATCGCCACAAGGTCGAGCCGCCCGTCGTTGCCCAACGGAGCCTCAACGATCGAGCGTTCGGAATGGGCAATGAAGTCAAAGAACGGCGGATAGACCGGCGGATTGATCACCACCGGATCACCCGGAGCGGAAATGAGCCTAATCGTCTCGTAAATTCCGACCATCACGTCGGCGACCATCGACATGCGCGACGGGTCGGTATCGCTCCACCCCCAACGGTCGGCGGCATACGAGGCGAGCGCTTCACGGTATGGCCCCGGATCGGGATAACCGGTATCGCCGTCACGCACTGCCCGCGTCACCGCCTCGACCACCGGTTCAGCCAGCGGCACATCCATCTCGGCCACCCACAGCGGCAGCACGTCGGCGGCATAGGTCCGCCACTTCATGCTCGTACGACGTTGAAGCTGGTCCAGGCTCAATTCGCGTAGTGGGTGCATAGGACCATCATGCCAACGCTCAGCTTGCGGGGGTAGGCCGCGACTCTTGGGCGCAATAATCCCAAAGCCGCTCCATCTGCGGAGCGGTCTGCGGACGCTTTCGTCCATAACTGGTGGGCCGCTGCGCGCGATCATGCCCAAATTTGCCGGTGGTGCCCGCCGGCTCCGGCGACGCAAGCAGCCAGACGAGCGTGTCGGCTCCCTGGGCATCGTCGCGGATGATCGGTCGAGTGATCACGCTGAAAGTCGGCAAAAACTTCTGGACGCCGGGGGTATCAACCCAACCGGGGTGCATGCTGTTGACGGTGATGCCCAACGAAGCCAAGCGCTCGGCAAACAACTCGGCCAACACCACTTGAAAACGTTTCGTCCGCGCATATGCCTTGGCCGCTGAATAACCGTCTTCGAGGTATTCGGGATCATCATCGCGGAACGGGTGGGTGTACATGCCCCCCGACGACATGAAGACCACCCGCGCCGAGCCGTCGGCGGCCATGCTGTCGGTCAGGAGCTGCGTCATCAGGAATGGGCCAAGCGCGTGGGTGGCGAAGTTGACCTCGTGTCCCTCGCTCGTCTCGGTCCGGGTTTCAGCCATCGTTCCGGCGTTATGCGCAAGGCCATGCAACTCGGGGACGCGAGTGGAGAAATCGGCACAAAATCTGCGCACATCAGCCATGCTGCTGACATCGCACAACTCTGCGACGAAGTCCGCACCGGGCACCGCGGCGCACAGAGTGCTCACCGCTTTGTCCAGCTTCGCCGAATTACGGCCAAGGACATGGACCGTAGCGCCACGCTCTGCCAGGCCCCGGGCTGCCGCCATACCGATTCCCGAGGTGGCACCGGTGACGAGGACGTTTTTGCCGCGCAGTGGCTGTCCGTGCTCCGGGGCCCATTGATGCTTGCGGATGCGGTAGCCGATGGTGGTGTAGCCGAGAACGATCGAGCGGTCCAAGATCAGGTCGAGCGTTGAGGTTGCATTATCGCGCAGTGGGGTCATAGGGGAACGGTACCCAGCGGTCGGAGGCGCAATCATCGGCTCCGATCCGGGCGTCTGGCAGCACGCGCGGCGGCCGCTTCGTCTACTCGCTGTTGGTATGGCGATCGCGGGTCCAACGATCCGCGTCGATCGCATAGACCCAGCGCCGGCCCGGCCACTCGGTCACGGACCACAGCTGGGCACGCTGCGGCCAATAGGTGATGTCCTCGCATCCGGTGGGCAGCACCGCCTTGTGACAGGTGAAGTCACCCGGTTGGCCGGTCCAGAGGTCGCCGCCGTTGTCCTCGCCGCGGCTCGCCGTGATCACCCAGACACCGTCGACGAGCGCCGCACCCTGCATCCGCGGGACCTGCTTGTCGAACGCGCTCGATGGGATGGCGTGTCCGCGGTCGTCACTGCTTGGCAGTTCGGTGGTGCGATCGAGGTCATAACTGATCAGCCGGTGGGTGCCACCTTTGCGTCCGTATTCGCCGGCGATGAGACTGTCCACGGCGCCGGCCCGGTCCAATGACATGAACGAATATTTCATCGGCTCGACATCGGCTTCATTGTGCGCCGCGTATGAGGTGAATTGCGGGAGGACGTAGCGGTAGCCCTTCGTCCGTGCCCTATTGCGAACGCGCACGATGTCATCGAGGCGGAAGACGCGGATGCCCTCCTGTGTCCCGGCGACATACAGATATTTGCCGTACCAAACGATGCCGCCGGCATGGACTCGAACGGGGCGGAGGCGGTGGATGCCAAAGCGTCGATCCGGGGCGACGAGCAGCACATGCCGGTAGCGCGGAGTCAGGTCGTCGGAGTAGTCGATGACCGATAGGCGTGAACCGAGAAACAGGTGCCCGACGACACCATGGGCGTACCAACTGACGATCACCACGGGCTTGCCGTCGACTAATCCGCCGGTTGGTTCGGCGCCGTATGCGTCGGCCGAGGTGGTGATGCCTTGGGGATACCAGCGGCGCGTCTTTTGCTCCGGTGCCGCCCATGCCATGCCATCGACGGCGGCGTCGGCGGGCACATCGGCGGCGATGCCCCGGCGGTTCGTGTCGTCCAGGACACCGCGGAGTCCCGAGCGCCGAAACCGTCCGAAGAACCGTTCCGAAAGGTTGTGCTCGCGGGCGGCTTCCACCAGTCGGTATGCCTCGGCCTTCACCGGTCCAGCCTATGCCCGCGACGGCCGCAGTGGTTCAGCGATGCTCGGCAAAGAAGACCCGCAACAGCTCGGCGGATTCGGCGGCGCGGACCCCGCTGATAACCTCGGGCCGGTGATTGAGCCGGCGGTCGCGTACGACGTCCCACAGCGAGCCCACCGCGCCACCCTTGTCGTCGAAAGCTGCAAAAACGAGCCGCTCGACGCGGGCGGCGACCAGAGCGCCGGCGCACATGGTGCAGGGCTCTAACGTCACGACGAGTGTGCAGCCCTCGAGCCGCCACCCGCCGCGCACAAGCGTGGCCTCGCGCATCGCATTGATTTCGGCGTGACCGGTCGGGTCCCCGGCCACCTCACGCGTGTTGAACCCGCTCCCAACCACAGCGCCGTCCGCACCGAGAACGACCGCACCGACGGGCACATCGCCCATACCGGCGGCAACCGTTGCGAGTTGCAACGCGCGATCCATCGGCTCTTCCCAGTCGGCAGGGTGCGACATCACCCGATGACCGCTTCGAAATCCTCACCAAAACCGAGTCGTTTGGCGATGTCGCCGATGACCTCATCGGGATACAGGTCGTGGTCGTCGCACAACACCGCCAGCTCGATCGCTGGCATCCCCAGGTCGCTGAGCACATCCATGGCGCCAGCCGGTTGGCGATCATCGTCGTCATCGGGGTCGGGGACATCGAGCACATCGCCGACACCGCTGGCCAGCGGCCAATCGGTCATGGCTGTCACATCGGAAAGGAGTAGGCGTATGTCGTCTCCGGTGACCCGCGCGATGACAAAAAACTCGTCGCTGACCGACGCGAAACCCAGTACACCGACCTCGGATTGCAGGCCGCTGAGCGCGTCAAGGAAGTCGTCAATGTCGTCGCCAACTCGCTTATCGAGTTCGACGACCTGCCACAGGCCCTCTTCGCATCCCACCGCAATAGCGAAGTCGACGTCCTCGCCTGCCATGCTGTCTCCTCGAAGCGATCAACAACTCTTACGCTGTCGATGGTGACAGATTCAGGTGCCTGTGCGCCAGAGTCGCGCCGAGAAGTCGCCCCATCAGTTGCGCCGCGCACGCGTACGGGCCGCAAGTGAGGCCAGTGCTGCCGGGAAGATCTCCGCCGGCGGCGTGACCAACCCCGCTCCAACCTGACCGGTGCCGGCGACGCGGCCAGCCATACCGGTGTTGATCTGCGGCAATATTCTGGTGCGACAAACCTTGGTGACATCGATGCCGGTCGGCGCGCCGACAAAACCCAACACGGGGATCGGCCAACGCTGGTTTTCGGCGAGCGTGATCTCACCCATGCGACGCGTCGTGGCCAACGCATCGGCCACCGTGCCTCCCACAAACCGTACGATCGCCGGCGCCGTCGCCATCGAAAAACCGCCAATGCCGGCGGTTTCGGTGATGGCCGAGTCGCCTATGTCGGGGTTGGCGTCATCGGGGCCGTAGTCGCCCAGATAGAGACCATCGGCGATTTGCGCGGGACCGGTGAACCACTCGTCGCCGGTGCCGGCGGTCTGGATGCCGAAATCGGTGCCATTGCGAGCCATCGCGACCACCATGGTGGAGCCTTCGACATCACGGGCCGCATCGAGTGCCAGTTTGCAGGCGGGCATGCCGACATTGAGGAAGAAGTGCTCGTTGCCTCCCATGAAGCGCAAAACGTCGGACACATCCTTGGACGGAGCGCCCGTCTCTACCATCGCCGGAGCTAAATCGCGCAAAAACATGACCGAACCGGCCCGGTTGCGGTTGTGGCCCTCATCGCCCAT
>JBBSRT010000106.1:0-6301 GCA_038242765.1 Propionibacteriales bacterium | reverse complement strand
TCCTTGACGACGTACGGGGCCACGAGGGACATCTCGATTCACTGGCTGAGCGAGCGCGCGAGGCGGCAATGTTGCTGGCAGAAGTCGGCACTGATCTGGGGTCATTTGCCGTGGGCGTCGAAATGGAACCCGAACGGCTCGCCGCAGTACAGGACCGCCGAGCCGCGCTGGGCAGACTGCAGCGTAAATATGGGCCAACTCTCGACGACGTCCTGCAGTGGGCGCAGGCATCGGCATTGCGAGCCAGCCAGATTGACGGCGACGATGTGCGCCTTGACGAGCTCGACGCCGAGCTCGCCGAACTTACCGCCGAGGCCGGACGAATCGCCGCGGCGCTGACCGATGCCAGAGCTGCTGCAGCGGTCCGACTCAGCGAGGCGGTCGATCAAGAGATCCATTTGTTGTCGATGCCACATGCACACCTCGTGGTCGACGTGACAACACCGACCGTTGATGGCGAAAACAGATTGGGTCCATACGGACACGATGAGGTCGAGTTCCTCTTTGCCGCCAATAATGGCGCGCCGCCGCGTCCACTGGCTAAAGGCGCAAGTGGGGGTGAATTGTCGCGGCTCATGCTCGGCATCGAGGTGGTGCTCGTGGATCAAAGCACCGTACCCACGCTGGTTTTCGATGAGGTCGATGCCGGTATCGGCGGCAAAGCAGCTGTCGAGGTCGGTCGCCGACTTAACCGACTCGCCAAGCATGCCCAAGTCCTGGCCGTCACCCACTTGCCACAGGTGGCCGCTTTCGCCGATCACCATTTCCTCGTCGTCAAGGACGACGACGGCAATGTGACGAGCAGCTCGGTTGCCGAGCTCGATGATGAAAGCCGAATCGATGAGCTTTCCCGTATGTTGGCCGGTCTGGAGGACTCAGAAACCGCTCAGGCTCATGCCAGAGAACTGCTTCACCTTGCCCGAAGTTGAGGATACGCTTGCCCGAAGTTGAGGATCCGGGCTCAACGCGCAGGCGGCTCGCCTCCCGCAAAAGGGTGCGCTGGCGTGGCACGATTGATCGCGATGAAGATACTCAGTCGTGCACGAACCCCCGATGCTGCCCACGACGGCATAACAACAACCGCTCGCGCTGAACGCGACAACGAAAAATTGAGTCCCAAGCTCAAAAGGGGCCAGATCGTCGTCGTCGACCGGCCCGACCTTGATCGCGCTTTCGCCGAGTCCTTGATCGACCGCGGTGTTCGCGCCGTGGTCAACGCCTCGCAGTCGATCTCGGGCCGCTATCCCACGATGGGGCCGCACATGCTTGCCCAGGCGGGTATCACGATCATCGACAACGTGGGCCCGTCGATTTTCTCGAAGTTCAAGAGCGGCGACCAAATGTGTCTTGAAGCCGGCAACGTGCTGCGCGCGGGCGTGCTCATCGCCGCCGGGACCGAACTCACCGACGAACGCATCACAGCGCTGACGAACAACGCCGAAAGCCGGTTATCGACCCGTCTGGAGTCCCTTTCGGTCAACGCGGCCGAACATTTGCGCCGCGAGCGCACCATGCTCCTTGAAGGCGACGGCATACCGCAGCTACACACCGACCTACGCAATCGGCCGGCTCTCGTTGTATCTAAGACACACGATTTCGTCGCCGACCTGAAGGCGCTCGCCCATTACATTAACGACTACAATCCGGTCCTCATTGGTGCCGGAGCCGGAGCCGACGCACTCATGGAGGCAGGCCGCGTGCCCGATGTCGTCGTCGGCGAACTGGCCAATATTTCGGACCGTGCACTCAAGACGTGTCGAGAGGTTGTCATCACGTCGGCGTCCTCAAAGGTGGCATCGGTCGAACGACTTGAAAAAGCCGGCAGCGATGCGGTGACGTTCATTGGTAGCGGATCCGACGAAGACCTCGCGCTGATTGTTGCCGACGCGAATGACGCCTCGGTGATCGTGCTTGCCGGCGGCCACAATGACCTGATCGGATTCTTGGACCGCGGCCCAACTGACATGGCAAGCACCTTCCTTGCGCGGCTCAAGATCGGTAACAAGCTCGTTGATGCCAAATCGGTCGCGGAGTTCTACAACCACAGGATGAGCTTTTGGCCGGTTGCCTTGCTGACGATCGTGGGTATTCTCGCCGTCGCGGTCGCCATTGCCGCAACCCCGGTCGGCGAATCGTGGTTTGAGGCATTACCGGCGTTGGTCGACGATGTCACGACCTGGATCAAGGGGCTTTTTTCGTGATTAGTTTTCGTTATCATTTGGTTTCGATTGCCGCGGTGCTGTTGGCGTTGGCCGCCGGCGTGGCGTTGGGAGCTGGCCCGCTATCGGATTCTGAACGCATCGCCGGCAAGAGCTCTGACGGCTCTTCGGTGGCAACAGCCGACCTGAGTCAGTTGCAAGGATTTCAGGACGCCTATGCCGCAAAGACCGGCAACGCGATGACCGGTGACAGGCTCAAAGGAGCTTCGGTGGTTTTCTTCACGTTGCCCGGAGCAGAAGATGAACAGGTCAAGGGCCTCAAATCAGCGTTTAAGGATGCCGGTGCCTCGGTTGCAGGCACCGTGGCGCTCGAACCCGAGTTGATCGACTCCAAAGGAAGGCAATTCGCCGAAGGAGTCGCCCAGCAGGCAACCAAGGGAGTCAAGGGCGCGTCGACCAAGGGCGAAAGCTATACCCGCATCGGTTCGGCACTGGGGCGGGCTTTCCTCGCCGAGAAAGCGACCCGCCGTGATGCTGGCGCGTCAACGATCGGATCCGCTTTTGTCGAAGGCGGGCTCATCGGCCTGAAAACAACACCCAAGCAACGGGGCGAACTTGCTGTCATGGTCGCCGGACCCAACAAGGTCAACACCGATCAGGCGCAGGGCGACATCGCCGCGGCTCTCGTCGCTGCTTTTGGCCGGATCGCCAAGGGTGCGATGTTGGCCGGACCGACCGCTGCCGGTGACGAGGACGGATATGTCGAAGCGTTGCGCGCCGACGAATCGTCCGCGGACGTGTCGTCCATCGATGTGATTGACGCCGCAGCGGGTCGGCTCGTGGCGACGATGGTCGCGCAGCGCGAACTGTCAGGCAAGTCCGGTGCCTATGGCACCGCACGAAGCTCCGATGGTGCCATCCCGCAATAGTAGGTCGGTTTCGACAAGTCGGTCTCGCGGTGAGTCGCTCTCGCGGCGACCGCGCCGGGTTGGTAGGCTGAAAACCCGTGGAGGGTAAGACGCAGCTCGGCAGTGATCTTCTCAGCCGCACACCTTTAGGCCTTCGACCGCGGGAGTCATCTTGGCAACTTCTATGCCGACCAAACATTTGTTCGTCACCGGCGGTGTCGCCTCATCTCTGGGCAAGGGGCTAACCGCTTCGAGTCTGGGCCGACTGCTCAAGTCCCGTGGACTACATGTCACGATGCAAAAGCTCGACCCCTACCTCAATGTTGATCCCGGCACCATGAACCCGTTTCAGCATGGAGAGGTGTTCGTCACCGAAGACGGTGCCGAAACCGACCTGGATATCGGCCACTACGAACGCTTCCTTGACGTCAACCTGGCCGGCAAAGCCAATGTGACCACCGGTCAGGTCTATTCCGAAGTCATCGCCAAAGAGCGCCGCGGCGACTATCTGGGCGACACGGTGCAGGTCATCCCGCACATCACCAACGAGATCAAATCCCGTATCCGGGCGATGGCCGGCGACGACATCGACGTCGTCATCACCGAGATCGGCGGCACCGTCGGCGACATCGAATCGTTGCCGTTCCTCGAAGCTGCCCGCCAGGTGCGCCACGATGTCGGCCGCGAAAACTGTTTTTTCCTGCACGTCTCGCTTGTGCCGTTCATCGGCCCATCAGGCGAACTCAAAACCAAACCCACCCAACATTCGGTGGCTGCACTGCGTTCCATCGGCATCCAGCCCGATGCGATCGTTTGTCGTTCTGATCGGGAAATCCCGGCGGGGGTCAAAAGCAAGATCTCGCTCATGTGCGATGTCGATGACGAAGCGGTCATCAGCTGCAGCGACGCGCCCTCCATTTACGACATACCCCGGGTCCTCCACAGCGAGGGTCTTGATGCCTATGTGGTGCGCCGGCTCGCGCTACCGTTCCGCGACGTCGACTGGACCCAGTGGGACCAGCTACTGCGACGGGTCCACCATCCTGCTGACGAAGTGAAGATCGCGCTCGTGGGCAAATACATCGACCTGCCCGACGCTTACCTTTCGGTAGCCGAGGCATTGCGTGCAGGCGGATTCGCGCTCAATGCACGTATCAAACTCGTATGGGTACCTTCGGATGATTGCGCCACCGAAGCCGGTGCCGCAGAACTCCTGGGAGACATGGACGGCATCTGCGTGCCGGGCGGATTTGGCATCCGCGGCATTGAAGGCAAAATCGGCGCCGTAAAGTATGCTCGCGAGCGTCAGATACCCACCCTGGGTTTGTGTCTGGGGCTGCAATGCATGGTCATCGAGTATGCCCGCAACGTCGCCGGCATTGCCGATGCGACGTCAAGCGAATTCGGCACCGGCGGTGGCAGCCCCGTGATTGCCACGATGGCCGAACAAGAGGCGATTGTTGATGGCGTCGGCGACCTGGGCGGTACGATGCGACTCGGCTCCTACCCGGCAGCGCTGAAGGAGGGCACCGTCGTGGCCGACCTCTACGGACAGACGAAGGTCACTGAACGTCATCGCCACCGCTATGAGGTCAACAATTCCTACCGGCCGGTGCTGGAAGAAGCCGGGCTGGTGTTTTGTGGCACGTCACCTGACTCGAGCCTCGTCGAGTTCGTTGAACTGCCAACCGAGGTGCATCCCTACTTCGTTGCCACTCAAGCCCACCCCGAACTCAAGTCTCGGCCCACCAATCCGCACCCACTCTTTCGCGGCCTGATCGCTGCAGCCCTCGAGCGCCAACGCGAATTGCGGTTGCCTGTCGATCAGCCTGATCAATGAGCCCCGCGCCACACCCAACCTTGCCCGGGTCGCTCATGGGAGATGTCGACTTTGGCGACACCGACCAAAATTGGCCGACCCGCGGCAGCAAGAAGGTTTACGACAGCGACTTCATCTCGCTGTCGGTCGATCGCATCGAAGCGCCCGACGGTGCAGAACTGACCAGAGCTGTCGTGCATCACAAGGGAGCCGTGGGAGTCCTGGCGATCGATGACGCTGACCGAGTGTTGGTCCTCGACCAATACCGGCACCCTGTCAGGCGCCGACTTTTCGAGCTCCCGGCAGGCATTTTGGACATTGATGGCGAATCGGCCGTTGATGCTGCGGCACGTGAGCTCAGCGAAGAAGCTGACCTGGTCGCCGCCCAGTGGACACCCTTGTTGTCGGTGTTTGCGACTCCGGGTTGTTCCACCGAAAAATGGCAAGTATTCGTCGCCCGTGACCTCTCGCCCACCGCGGCTGACCATCGGATCGTCCGCGAGGCCGAAGAGGCAGATATGCACCACTGGTGGATCGGGCTGGACCAGCTGGTCGATGCGGCTCTCGAGGGACGCCTCGGTGACAGCATGACGGTATCGGCGGTATTGGCTGCTGCGGCACTGCGGCGCGCCGAGCGCTTTTGACCGCGTTGGCGTCATAGTCTGACACCAGGAGGCTGACCGCCATGACCACCGTAGCCACCGCGCGATCGACGAACCGCGACACCGCACTGACCCGAACCGTTTCGGACTATTTGAGCCATTTGTCAGTCGAGCGCGGGCTGGCCCGCAACACGTTGCTTTCCTATCGTCGCGACCTTAAAAGGTATGCCGTTTTCCTTGCCGATCGGGACGTCCTTGATGTCAGCGCCGTCCGGGCCGCCGATGTCACCGCTTTTTTGGCCGCGCTGCGCACCGCCGACGGTGATTCGCCGGGGCTGGGGGCTGCAAGTGCCGCGCGCACCATCGTGGCGGTGCGCGGTTTCCACAAGTTCCTGCTCCGCGAGGGCGCCACGATGAACGATGCTTCGGCCGGCATCAAACCACCGGCGGCCCCCAAACGCCTACCCAAGGCATTGCCGTTGGCACAAATTGAGTCACTCATCGAAGCGGCCGGGGCAGCTGGCACCGAGTTGGCGATACGCGACCGCGCGCTCCTTGAGTTCCTGTATGGAACGGGCGCGCGCATCTCCGAAGCGGTGGGTCTGGCCGTCGACGACGTCGACTTCGAAAACCGTTCGGTGCTTTTGCGTGGCAAAGGCAGCAAACAACGTCTCGTGCCGTTGGGCTCCTATGCCAGCGAGGCGATGCAGCGTTATCTGGAGTCAGCCAGGCCCGGGCTTGTCGCCGGCAGCGGGAGCGGGCCAGCGGTCTTTCTCAATGCGCGTGGCGGCAGTCTGTCGCGGCAGAGCGCCT
>JBBSRT010000105.1:0-6350 GCA_038242765.1 Propionibacteriales bacterium | reverse complement strand
TCGAATATTCGGGTTTGGCACCCAGCACGCGCTCCACCGCAATCATCGCTTGAGCACCGTCGCCGGTGAGCCACGCGGCAAAGGCTGCCAAGGACAACACCGCCGGTTCAAAAGGTTTCACGGCGCTTTGTGCGATGTGCGTCAGCAGCGCCAACCACACGTCGGCCGTTTCGCGACTGAATTGCGACCAGATGTCGTCTCGCACCAATATCTCCGAGCACCACACCAGAATCAATGCCATTTCTTCATCGTTGGGAAACGCTTGGCTCACCTCTGAACCCTCAACACGTGTGTCGAGACGGTCAAAAATCGCCGTCAGCTGTTGGATGCCCACACGTGAGAACGCAACCGGGTCAAGAGCACGACGTTGCTGCTCGATGGCGCGCGCCGCTCTCGTTGTAAGCGCCTTCATGGTCTTTTTACGATTGCCGATCGGACCATCAAATCGTCGTACGAGGGCTTCTCGGTCCGGCAGGATCGTTGACCCGCGGTAGACGGCATCGGCAACAACCTCGCTGCATTGGCCGTCATAGCGAGTCCCCGTACTCGGACAGCACTCCTCGTTGTCGCACAGATAGGACCAATGGCGTTGGCCGTCTCCGCGAGCTGCCTCGATGATGGGCAGGTCTCCCAACTCTTTGCGAAGTTGCTCGACCAAGGCGCCGCCGGGCTCGGCATGCGAACTGACCACCAGCAAGATCAGTCCCTGCGGGTTTTGTGTGCGTACATAGCCGGCAACCTGCTCGGCCGCTTCTTCGATGTCGGAGGCGCCCGGGATGTCGAGTCGCAGACGGAATCCAAGCCGGTGTCGCTCACCGTAGGTGGTGATAGCCACGAGAGACTCCTGCGGGTGGAAGCCGAACAGGGCCGGAAGCATGGCGAACAGGTCGCCCACATTGTGGGCTTTGAACGTTCGAGGAGCTGAATCTGTCATGGGTCCACGCTCGTGTGTCCGGGGCAAAAACAAAATGGCCATCGTCGCGGCCGGTGGATAACTGAACGCGCGACCGAACCTGTGCATAAACATCGGCGGGCTGCGGGCACCGTTGCTGCGACGGGACGTCAAGATGGAACCATGCGGACCACGGCATCGATCATGCACCTCGACCTTGATGCGTTTTTTGCCTCCGTCGAGCAACGCGACAAGCCGTCCCTTCGCGGTAAACCAGTCATTGTGGGCGGTGTGGGTCCGCGCGGTGTCGTGGCCACCGCCTCCTATGAGGCCCGCAAATATGGGGTGCGTTCGGCGATGCGAACGGTCGAGGCGCGATCGCGCTGCCCACATGCGGCCTTCCTCGGCGGGCGGTTCGACGCCTACCGCGAAGCCAGCCAAATCGTGATGGCCAGACTGCGCGAAGCCTCGCCGCTGGTCGAGCCGCTCTCCCTGGACGAGGCGTTCGTGGACCTCGCGGTGAGCCCGGACTTCAACCCCGAAACCGTTGCCGAACTAGCAGAGACGATTCGCGCCGATATCGCCGTTTTGACCGACGGTCTCACCGCATCGGTGGGTGTCGCGTCCTCGAAGTTGATGGCAAAGATCGCCAGCGAACTCAACAAACCCGATGGCCTCTTCGTTGTTGCGCCCGGTACCGAGACCGCGATTCTGAAACCGATGCAGGCCACGGTCATACCGGGTATCGGACCCGCGACCGCTGAAAGGTTGCGCGCCGCGGGAATCATCACCGTTGAAGACCTGTGCATCCCCGGCGAACGAGAGCTGATCCGGCTGCTCGGGCAGGCGCACGGCCAGTCGCTTTATCGATTGGCTCGCGCGCAGGATGGACGGGCGGTCGTGTCACAACGCGACTCGAAGTCGGTCAGCGCTGAAGACACCTTCGAAACCGACATCACCGACACCTTGCAACTACGGATTATCGTGGACCGGCTGGCCCGCAAAGTGGCGCAACGGCTTGTCAAACACCGGTTGTCTGGTCGTACCGTCACCCTCAAGATCAGGCACCATGACTTCGTCACCCACACCCGGTCGAGCACATTGGCCGGCCCCACCGACAGTCCCGACATCCTTGCGCGAATGGCGCGTGCTCTTCTTGACGAGGTCGACACCTCCGGTGGTCTGCGCCTGCTTGGCGTGGGCGTGTCAGGCTTGGCCGACTGGGTGCAAGAGGATCTGTTCGCCGATGCCGAGCAGTCCCCCGCAACCGGCGGCGATGACGATACCGTCGCCGAATCAACCACCGCAGAGGCACCCGATCCGCCTGGTATGCACTGGTACCCCGGTATGGACGTCACGCACACCGATCACGGTGATGGCTGGGTATGGGGTTCGGGTCTGGGCCGGGTCACCGTGAGGTTCGAGACCCGGCATACGCCTTCGGGCCCGGTTCACACATTCCGCGCCGACGATGGCGCACTGGCTGCCCGCACGACAGGTACGGTCAGTTCATGACTTCTCTGCAACGACATAGCACTGCGCCGCCGCCGGCTGCCATCAAGAAGCCCTCGACGCGCAGTCACCACGGTGACGATTTTGTCGACGACTACGAATGGATGCGCAACAAGGAGTCCGCGGAGACGATCGCCCATCTCGAAGCTGAAAACGCCTACGCTGAAGCTCAGACTGCACACCTGGGCGGGCTGCGCGCAGACATTTTCAACGAGATCAAGAACCGCACCCAGGAAACGGACATGTCGGTGCCGACCCGCCGCGGCGCCTGGTGGTATTACGCACGCACCGTCGAAGGCAAACAGTATGCCCTCCATTGTCGCTGCCCCATCGACAATGCCGATGACTGGAATCCGCCCGCGCTTGATGCCCATACCGATATCGCGGGCGAACAGATCCTGCTCGATTCGAATATCGAGGCCGACGGGCACGAATTCTTCTCCCTCGGCGCGCTCAGCGTCACCGACGACGGCAACCTACTTGCCTGGTCGGTCGACACCGTCGGCGACGAGCGTTACACGTTGCGCTTCAAGGATTTACGCAGTGGTGAGATCTTGGCCGACGAGATCACCGGTGCCAGCCATGGCGCAACATGGTCGCTGACCGGTTCACATATCTTTTACAGCACTGTCGACGAGGCATGGCGACCTAACCGCATCTGGCGCCATCGCCTCGGTTCGAAAGACGACGATGTGCTGATCTTCGAGGAGACCGACGACCGCTTCTTCACCGGTATCGGCTCTTCGTCCTCGGACAAATACCTCATCATCGGTTCTTCCTCAAAGATCACGAGCGAGGTGCGGGTGCTCGATGCACGCGACCCCGAGGGCGAATTCGATGTCGTATGGCCGCGTCACGAGGGCATCGAGTATTCCCTCGACCACGCGGTCCTTGGCGGCGATGACGTCTTTTTGATCATGCACAACGAGAATGCGGTCAACTTCGAGCTGGTCTCGGTGCCCGTCGATACTCCTGAGGTCCGCACGGTGGTCATCGCCCATCGTGATGACGTCAGACTCGACGACATCGATGTTTTTGCCGGCCAACTCATGGTGAGCCTGCGCCGCGATGCACTCCCGCGCATCGCCGTCATGAAGATCACCGATCAGGGACTTTCACCGCTGCACGAGATCGACTTTGCGGCCGAACTCTATTCAAGTGGTATCGGCAGCAACGCCGAGTGGGACCAACCCCTCGTACGCATGGGTTTCGGCTCCTACATCACGCCGGCCGCGATCTACGACTACGTAGTGGCGACCGGCGAGTTGATCTTGCGCAAACAAGCTGTCGTCCTAGGCGACTACAACGCCGACAACTATGAGCAGCACCGGTCGTGGGCCACCGCCGACGACGGCACCCAGATCCCGCTGTCGATCGTGTGCGGCAAAGACACACCCCGAGATGGCACCGCGCCGGCGCTAATTTATGGTTACGGCTCCTACGAGGCGAGCATGGACCCCGGTTTTGGGGTGTCACGGCTGTCCTTGCTCGACCGCGGATTCGTCTATGTGGTCGCCCACGTGCGCGGGGGCGGCGAAATGGGCCGACGCTGGTATGACGAGGGCAAACTACTCAACAAACGCAACACTTTCACCGATTTCGTGGCATGTGCACAAAACCTGGTAGCCCAAGGTTGGACGAGCGCCGATCGACTCGTAGCCGAAGGCGGCAGCGCCGGCGGTCTGCTCATGGGTGCGGTGGCCAACATCGCACCCGAAGCCTTCGCCGGAATAGTCGCCAACGTGCCCTTCGTCGACGCGCTGACGTCCATACTGGATCCTTCGCTTCCGTTGACAGTGATCGAGTGGGACGAGTGGGGCGACCCGCTGCACGATCGGGAGGTCTATGCCTACATGAAGACCTACACACCATATGAAAACGTGACGGCGCAAGAGTATCCGCCCATTTTGGCGATCACCAGCCTCAACGACACCCGTGTCCTGTATGTCGAACCCGCAAAATGGGTCGCAAAGCTGCGCGAAACCAAACGCGGCGAATCCCCCGTGCTGCTCAAGACCGAGATGAACGCCGGCCACGGCGGCGTGAGTGGACGTTATGCCGCCTGGCATGAGCGCGCCTATGAACTCGCATGGATTATCGACACGGCCACTTCGGATGCCGGTCGATGACTGAGGGCCGGCCTCAGCACCGTTCGGGACGCTACACCGCACAAAAAGGCTAAGAAGACCCTGAGAGCGGAATCTATACGGCACCTTTGGCGTTTGCACCTTTAGAGACACAAATTCTTGAAGGGGTGATCTCATGGTCGCAACAAGTTTTTCGCGAAGCCGCAACGAGGGTAAGGACAGCGTCGGCATGTATCTTGCCGAAATCGCGCGCAACCCTTTGCTTGATGCCAGCCGCGAAGTCGAACTAAGCAAAACCATCGAAGCTGGCCTGTATGCCCGCCATCTTCTTGAGGTCGGACGCATCGGTCGTCGCAAGGGCGGTGCCCCTAAGAGCGCAACGCAAGAAGAGCTCGAATGGCTTGCCGGTGAAGCCGAACGCGCCATCCGCGAATTCACCAATGCCAACCTGCGGCTCGTCGTGTCGATCGCACGCAAGTACGGTCGGTCGCAGATGCCGATGCTTGACCTCATCCAAGAGGGCAACACCGGACTAATTCGTGCGGTCGAGAAGTTCGACTACGTCAAGGGCTTCAAGTTTTCGACCTACGCCACCTGGTGGGTGCGCCAAGCGATCACTCGCGGCATCGCGCAGCAGGCGCGCGTCGTCCGGCTACCCGTGCATGTTGTTGAGGAGCTCAACCAGGTCACCAGTGCACGCCGCAATCTGGAGCGCACGCTGGGTTACGATCCTGAGCCGCAGGAGATAGCCGAAGAGCTTGGTATGGCGGTGAACCGCGTCATCGACCTGTTGGGTTGGGGTCGCGACCACGTCAGCCTCGACACGCCCGTCGACGATGACGGCGACACCTCACTTGGTGACCTCGTTGCCCGTGAAACCCAGCCGGGCCCCGATTCGGCTTTCCTCGATGAGGAATCCCGCGACCGGCTCGGCGGCCTGATCGACCACCTGGGTGAGCGCGAAGCAGCGATTATTCGGGCCCGCTATGGTCTTGTTGATGGTCGCCAGCACAAGCTTGCCGACATTGGCAAGCAGCACGGGATCTCAGCCGAACGGGTTCGTCAGCTCGAACGCGAAGCGCTGGCCAAGCTGCGACAGATCGCGGACCCCGATCTAGCGGCTTAAAGACTCGAGTTTCGCCCATAGACCCCCGACTACTCGGGCGAGCTCGTTGAGGGAACCGGTGTTGTCGATCACAAAATCGGCAACACCGGTTCTGTGTTTTCTGCTGGTTTGTGCCGCGATGCGCGCCTGCGCCTCCGCGTTGGTCATCTGCCGCAGACTGACGAGCCTGTCGACCTGGACCTTCTCGGGCACATCAACCACAACCACAAAATCGCATTGCTTGTATGCGCCCATCTCGACCAGTAACGGGTTGTCATGCACCACGATCGCATCGGCACCGGCTGCGGCTTCGAGTTCAGCCGTACGAGCCATGATCGCCGGATGGGTGATCGCTTCGAGTTCTTTCAACGCCGCCGGGTCAGCAAAGACGACCGCGCCGAGCTTGGGGCGATCAAGAGTGCCGTCCACGGTGAGGATTTCGGCGCCGAATCGATCGACGATGGCGCGCAGCGCCGGTGTGCCGCCTCCGACGACCTCCCGGGCGACCTTGTCAGCATCGATGACGATCGCGCCACGCTCAGCTAGGAGCGCGCTGACCGCGCTCTTGCCCGAGCCGATACCGCCGGTGAGTCCAACACGCAACATGGCTGCATCCTGTCAGAGCGGGCCCCTCAGCACCCCAGAGCGTGCCCCTCACCGGCGTACGTATCAGCCGGCTGCGCTGCCGTAGGTGGTGGCGTGGACGTGGTCGTAGTGGTTGGCCGTTGGTGAGCCGCGGTCCGACATCGAACGC
>JBBSRT010000104.1:0-6395 GCA_038242765.1 Propionibacteriales bacterium | reverse complement strand
CTGGTCGGCGGCGCGCCGACAGAGGCAGTCGGGCCACAAGTGAGCCAGCGGTCAACAAACCCGCGGCCAAAAAACCGAACGTCGCCGCGATCATCGCCACCATCGTTGCAATCGTGGTGATCATCGCCGCGGGCTGGTTCGCTTGGCAAAAGGCCTCCGCCTGGCTCAACGGTCCCGAGGACTATCAAGGTCAGGGCGCCGGTAGCGTCACCGTCGAGGTTAAATCCGGCGACAATGGTCTCGACATCGCCCGGACGCTCAAAAAGCTCGGAGTGACCAAGAGCATCGACGCGTTTTATCAATTGTCGCTTAACGACCCGCGCGCCAGTCAGATCCAGCCCGGTTTCTACAAGGTGCGCAAACGCATGGCGGCGGAATCCGCCCTGACCGAGCTCGCCAACGCCAAAAACAAGGTCGAGGGCAAGGTGCTCATACCGGAGGGTTCGCGTGTCGGCCAGATCGTCACCGCCATCGTCAAGGGTTCTGAGCTCACCGAAGACGAGGTGACTGCCGCACTCGACAAGCCTGAAACCCTCGGACTGCCCGATTATGCCGATGGCAATCCCGAAGGCTATCTGTT
This sequence comes from Propionibacteriales bacterium, assembly GCA_038242765.1. GTDB lineage: Bacteria > Actinomycetota > Actinomycetes > Propionibacteriales > Nocardioidaceae > JBBSRT01. The sequence goes on along the minus strand of JBBSRT010000104.1, from coordinate 5,815 downwards.
CCCCGCCACCTACACGGTGGAGCCGGGTACGACCGCCACCGAGCTGCTGCAGTCGATGGTTGCCAAAACCCTACGGGTCGAAAAAGATCTCAAAATCAAGCAACGTGCCAACGCTTTAGGCATCAGTAAGGAAGACGTGATCATTGTGGCCAGCATCATCGAGTATGAGGCTTTTCGCGACGCGGACTTGCCCAAGGTAGCGCGGGTCATCTACAACCGGCTCGACAAAGGAATGGCGCTGCAGATGGACTCGACAGTCTCCTATGTGAGTAAACGTGAAGGCGATGTGTGGACCACCGATGCCGAACGCAACAGCGAGTCCAAATACAACACCTACCAGCACACCGGCCTGCCGCCCGGACCGATTGGTTCGCCGGGTGAACGCACGATCGAGGCCGCTCTCAATCCGAGTAAGGGGCCATGGCTGTATTTCGTGCCCGTCGACTTCAAAACCGGCGAAACACGGTTCACCGGCAGCTATAAGGAACACCTCGCAAACGTCGAGAAGTCGAAGGAATATTGCCGCGGAAGTAAGTTGTGCTGATGAAACGCTGCGCGGTCGTGGGCTCACCGATCAACCATTCGCTGTCGCCGGCCATGCATCGGGCCGCCTATGTGGCGTTGGGTCTGGATGATTGGTCCTATGAGGCAATCGACGTCGACGTCGACGGCCTCAAGGGATTCATTGAGGGTCTCGATGAATCCTGGGCCGGATTGTCGTTGACGATGCCACTCAAACGCGCCGTGATGGCGCTGGCCGACGAGGCCGGCGACGATGCCAAAGCGTTGGGCGTGGCCAACACGTTGACGTTGGGACAGCGGCGTCTCGCTGCCAACACCGATTGCCCGGGAGCGGCAGCAGCTCTGGTCGAACGCGGGATCGGTGACGTGTCGACGATGCGCATCCTTGGCGGCGGGGCGACCGCCTCATCGGTGCTTCACGCGGTGGCCCAGCGGCCCGGAATGCATATCGAATTTGTCGTACGCGATGAGCAGCGCGCCACTGACTCCATTGACGTTGCGCAGCGGGCCGGGGCTATCGTCACGGTGCGACCCTTTGATGCCCCGCTTCTTGACGTTGTCGACCTGCTGGTCTCGACGGTACCGGCGAAGTCGGTCCAGAAGCAGTCCCATGAACTAGTCGATGCGGCTCGCGCGGTGTTCGATGTGGTGTACAACCCGTGGCCGACGTCATTGGCGACCGCTGCCCAAGACCATGGCAAACCGTTTGTCTCCGGTATTGACCTGTTGGCCCATCAGGCGGCCGAACAGGTGCACATATTCACCGGTCGGCGCGTTGATCCACAGGTGTTACGCGAAGCAGCACTTGCTGAGCTCGAACGCCGCTAAACTGCGCGCGTGAATCCTATAACGGCCGCAACGTCAGCGGTCATCGTCTCGGCTGCTTTAGCGTTGTTGGGGCCCATGTGGCTTGCGCGCATTCCCGAGCCGACAGACGCCGAGGACGACAAGCCGCTCTATGCCACACTTGCGGCCGCACGATGGCTGCGGACCTCTCTTGCGCTGACTGCGGCGGTCGTGACCGCGACCGTTGCGTGGGCCATTAAGAGTCCGGCGATCCTGCCCCTGTGGGCCTACGTGGTCGCAATCGGGGTGTTATTGGCGTACGTCGATTGGCGCACCAAACGGCTTCCCACGCGTATCATCGCTCCCTCGTACGGTGTCGTCATCGTCTTGCTCGGCCTCGCCGGTGCCCTCTCAGGTGACTGGTCGAGAGCGGTCCAATCGTTGCTTGCCGGTGCGGTGGTCTTCGTCCTCTTTTTCGTCGCGTGGCTGATTTTCCCGCGCGGCATGGGTTACGGCGACGTGCGTCTTTCGGGCATCCTAGGCATTGCGCTGGGCTGGCTGGGATGGGCAGAGGTTTCCGTCGGAATCTATGCCGGTTTTGTTTTCGGCGCCGTCATCGGACTGGTGCTTTCCAGGATGCGTATCGTCGATGCAAAAGGTTTCCCCTTTGGCCCGTTCATGCTCGTGGGTGCCTGGTTCGGGGCGGTGTTCGGACCTGCCATTGCCGGCTACATGGGTTAGTGCATCCGCACTGAGCGGCAGGTGGGAGACTGGGGCCCATGCTTCGATGGTTGACAGCCGGGGAATCCCATGGCCCGGCGCTGATCGCGGTGCTCGAGGGCCTGCCCGCGGGCGTTCAGATCACCAGCGCCGATATTCAGGACGCTCTTGCACGACGACGCCTGGGTTATGGCCGGGGAGCCAGGATGTCCTTCGAACAGGATGAGCTGGAAATTGTCGGCGGCATCCGCCACGGCTCTACGCTGGGCAGCCCGATCGCGTTGCGCATCGGCAACAGCGAGTGGCCCAAATGGCAACAGGTGATGTCCGCTGACCCGGTCGATGCCGACGTTCTTGAAGGACTCAAACGCAACGCGCCGCTGACCCGCCCGCGACCGGGCCATGCCGACCTTGCCGGCATGCAGAAGTTCGACTTCGATGAGGCTCGGCCAGTTTTGGAGCGGGCCAGCGCCCGCGAGACCGCAGCTCGCGTTGCACTGGGCGCGATTGCTCGCCGCTTCATCGAGGAGACGACTGGCGCGGTCGTCCTCTCCCACGTCGTTGCCCTGGGCACCGTGCAGGCGCCGGCTGGTCTGGTTCCTGCGCCGGCCGACCAGGTGGCGATCGACGCTGACCCCGTACGAGCCTTCGATGCCGACACCAGCGCTGCCATGGTCGTGGAGATCGATGCGGCGCACAAGGATGGCGACACCCTCGGCGGCGTCGTCGAAGTCGTCGTCGAAGGGCTTCCGCCAGGACTTGGGAGCCACACCCACTGGGACAAACGCCTCGACAGCCAACTCGCCGCCGCGCTCATGGGAATACAGGCCATTAAGGGTGTCGAAGTCGGCGACGGATTCGAACTTGCCCGCAGTCGCGGATCAGCAGCCCACGATGAAATTGTCTCCACCCCCGAGGGGCTGCGCCGCACGTCTGGACGTGCCGGAGGCACCGAAGGCGGTATGACCACCGGCGAGATCCTGCGGGTGCGCGCTGCGATGAAGCCGATCGCGACCGTCCCGCGGGCATTGCGCACCGTTGACGTGGCCACCGGCGAAGAAACCCGCGCACACCACCAACGTTCAGATGTGTGTGCCGTGCCCGCAGCCGGCATCGTTGCCGAGGCGATGGTCGCGCTGACCGTGGCGGGTTCGATCCTCGAGAAATTCGGTGGCGACTCGGTCGGCGAAACCAGCCGCAACGTCCAAAGCTATCTGGCGTCCATGAGGCACCGTTGAGCCCAATCGTCATCATCATCGGGCCGCCGGGCGCCGGCAAAACGACCGTTGCAGGTCTCGTCGGTTCGGCTTTGAGCCAACCGGTCCGCGACAGCGATCACGACATCGAGTCCCGCGTCGGTAAGTCGGTCGCCGAAATTTTCATCGACGACGGTGAAGAACATTTTCGCCAGCTCGAAATCGAAGCGATCGCAGCGGCTGTGACCGACCACGATGGTGTCCTTTCACTCGGCGGCGGAGCGGTCACATCGCCGGCCACCCGCGGCCTGCTCGCCGGACACAACGTCGTCTTTCTCGATGTCGGTCTGAGTGCGGCGGTCAAACGAGTCGGTATGAACGCAAACCGACCACTTTTGCTTGGCAACGTGCGCTCCACCCTCAAACTTTTGTTGGACAAGCGCAGACCACAATATCTCGAAGTCGCCCGCCATAGGATCGACACGGACCAGCTGGATGCTGCAGAAGTGGCCACCGAAGTGCTCGCCTTCGTGCACTCGACGCCTGGCTCAACCACCGGTGAGGAGAAGTCATGACCACGATGCGGATCAGCGTCGAAAGCGAAACGCCATATGACGTCATGATTGGTGCCGGCGTGCACGACGAATTGCCGGGCCTCCTTGGCAATGCCGTGCAGCGGGTGGCCATCATCTTCTCCGAAAGACTCGAAGATCACGCGGAAGTCTTGCGTGTCGCTTTGGCGAGCGCGGGCTACAGCGTCCATCTGGTGGCCGTACCTGATGGTGAGCAAGCCAAGACCGCCGATGTGGCCCAGTTCTGTTGGCGTGTGCTTGGTCAAAACGGCTTCACCCGCTCCGATGCGATAGTCGGGCTGGGGGGCGGTACGACCACCGATCTGGCCGGATTCGTCGCCGCCAGCTGGCTGCGAGGCGTCGCGTTCGTCGCGGTGCCCACGACGGTGCTGGGGATGGTTGATGCGGCCGTCGGCGGCAAGACCGGCATCAACACCGATGAGGGCAAAAATCTTGTTGGCGCGTTCTATGAGCCGGTCGGGGTTCTGTGCGACTTCGAAACGTTGCGCAGCCTGCCGGTCGCCGAGGTGCGAAGCGGTCTAGCCGAGATTATCAAGTGCGGTTTTATTGCTGACCCGTCGATACTCGAACTCATCGAAGCAGCCCCGGGCGCCGCACAGGATGTCAACAGTCAGATTCTGGCCGAGCTCATCATCAAGGGCATCGCGGTCAAAGCGAAAACTGTGGCCGCCGACCTGCGCGAGTCGGGCGGCCTCGCGGGATCGGCAGGCCCAGGATCAATAGGCCGTGAAGCACTCAACTACGGTCATACGCTGGCGCACGCCATCGAAAGGCACGAGAATTTTATGTTCCGACACGGCGATGCGGTAGCAATTGGCATGGTTTTCGTCGCGAAGCTGGCACGGTTGACCGGCCACATCACCCCCGAGCTTGCTGCCCGTCACCGTCGCATTCTCGAGCTCGTCGGTCTGCCCGTCAGCTACAGGGACGGGGTGTGGGACGAGCTGCAGGCCGCCATGAGGTTGGACAAGAAAGCGCGCGGCAATCAGTTGAGGTTCGTGATCCTCGACGGTTTGGCCCATCCTGCGATTCTCGCCGGACCCGACGACAGTTTCCTCGAAACGGCATACCGGGAGATCAGCCGATGACGTATGCCGACCGACGGCAACGACTGGGCGAAACCCTGTCGGCGCGTCGACTGGCCGGCGCCTACATTGGCCGGCTGGTCAATGTGCGGTATCTGACCGGCTACACCGGATCCAACGGCGCCGTCCTCGTGCGCGCCGATGGCTCAGCGGTCTTTGCCACCGATGGCCGATATCGTGACCAGGCCGCGATAGAGGTTCCCGATATCGAGTCCGTGATTTCGCGTGATCTGATGGGAGCACTCGTCGGCAGCGTCGGCGGTGGCACCCCGGTTGCTGGTCCGCTCGGCGTGGAGACCCATGCGTTGAGCGTCGATGAGCGCGCAGAACTTTCGACAAAGACGGCCGGTGCCTCCCTGGTATCGCTGGAGCGCGCTGTGGAAAAACACCGTGAAGTCAAGGACGACGACGAGCTCGCGGCGCTGCGCAACGCATGCGTGATTTCCACCGAGGCGCTTCAACTCCTCCTCGCGGGCCCGCTGGTGGGTCGCAGCGAACGCACGATCGCCCGCGAACTCGAAAACTCCATGTTCACTCTCGGAGCAGAGGGTATCGCTTTCGACACGATCGTTGCCGGTGGCCCGAATTCGGCGATACCGCATCATGCGCCCACTGATCGGATGCTCGAACGCGGCGATCTGCTCAAGATCGACTTCGGCGCACGGGTGGATGGCTACCACGCCGATTGCACCCGTACGGTCGTCCTGGGCAACGCCGCCGACTGGCAGCGCGAAATCTATGCCGCCGTGCAAGGTGCCCAGGCAGCGGGGCTGGCCGAACTAACCGACGGGGCCGACGTGGCGAAATCGCGAATCACCGTCGACGCGTTTTTGGTGGCTGCGGGCTGGCTCGACCACTTCACGACCGGGCTCGGACACGGTGTGGGACTCGAAATCCATGAGGACCCGTTCCT
>JBBSRT010000103.1:0-6403 GCA_038242765.1 Propionibacteriales bacterium | reverse complement strand
CATTTTCATCGAGCTCCCGCACCGGGCTGGGTAGCGACGCGCCTGACCACCCGCCACGTTGTCGATGGCCACCACGACGAAGACTGTGAACTGTGGGACTCGACCGGGCAGTTGGTGGCCCAGTCGCGCCAGTTGGCGATGTTCCTCAATGTGTAAAGTTCCTCAAGATTTGGGACGGTGTCGTTGACTTGGGCGCACTAGGTCAACCAAATCGTCCCAAATCGTGTCAGTCGGACAGGACGCCGTAGCGCGTGAGATATCCGAGCAGATCATGGGTGAGCCGCATACCGGCCATCTCCTCGCGGCTGAACCAGCCGACATCGGCGGCATCATCGCCGGCGCACAACTCCCCCGTTGGTGAATGGGCCAGAAAATCGTGAATCTCATAAACCTGCCCGGGTGCAACCGACAATTCGAATAAACCAAGTTCGCGTTGGATCTGCACGTGCAGTCCAGTCTCCTCGTATGTTTCACGGATTGCCGTCTCGGCAAGCGACTCGAGTCCTTCTGCCCGGCCGCCAGGGATTGTCCAACATCCTGCTTCGGGATCGCGCGAACGCAGCACGAGGAGAAACCGTCCCTGACTGTCGCTCACGACCGCGCCAGCAGCCATCACTCTCACGGCCGCGTAGCCCCCGCCGTGGACCCCATAGTCGACGTCACCGGCCACCGGTATCGATGCGCTCGTAGGTGGCGATGTCGAAGCCGCTGAAGGCTTCACGACTGGTCTCGCGCCATGCCGCCGGGTCGATCGGGGGGAAGACCGTGTCACCCGCGGGTGCGGCATCGATGTGCGTCACGATCAACTGGTCGACAAGGTCGCGGCTGAGCCCTTCGGCAAAGACCTGTCCGCCGCCGACAAGAAAAACCTCGTCGTCGATCGCGAAACCCGCCTCGAGGGCCGCATCGAGATCGGCTGCCACGACGACTTCGGGAGCTGACCAGTCGGCTTGTCGCGTGACCACGATGGTGGTTCGGCCGGGCAGCACGCGACCGATGGCTTCGAAAGTTTTGCGTCCCATGATCATCGGATGGCCCAGCGTGGTGGTTTTGAAATGCGCGAGGTCTTCGGGCAGGTGCCATGGCATACCGCCGTCGGCGCCGATGACGCGCCCCTCCCCCATTGCAACCACGATTGTAAGCGTCATACCGAGATGGGCGCTTTGATCAGCGGGTACGGGTCGTAGCCGATGAACTCCACCGAATCCATCGCGAACTCATCGATCGACTTCACCAACGGATCCAACCGCAAGCACGGCAATGCCCGGGGCTCGCGCTGAAGTTGCTCGTGTGCCTGATCGAGATGGTTGAGATAGAGGTGCGCATCACCAAAGGTATGCACGAAGTCGCCCACCTCAAGACCGGCTACCTGAGCCACCATGTGTGTCAGCAGAGCGTACGAGGCGATATTGAACGGAACGCCCAGGAACACGTCGGCCGAGCGCTGGTAGAGCTGGCACGACAGCCGTCCGTCGGCGACATAGAACTGGAAGAATGTGTGGCATGGCGCGAGCGCCATCTCGTCGAGGTCGCCGACGTTCCAGGCGCTGACAATGTGGCGACGTGAGTTGGGATCGATTCGCAATGCGTCGATGACCTGCGCCAACTGATCGATGTGTCTGCCGTCGGCCGCAGGCCACGAACGCCATTGGTAGCCATATATCGGCCCCAGGTCACCGTTGGCGTCGGCCCATTCGTCCCAGATCTTGACACCATTGGCGCGCAAAAACCCGGTATTGGTCTCGCCAGCGATGAACCACAAGAGTTCGGCGACAACGGACTTGAGGTGGATCTTCTTGGTGGTAACCAGCGGGAAACCGGCATTGAGGTCGAAGCGCATCTGGTGGCCAAAAACGCTTCGCGTCCCGGTGCCGGTGCGATCGCCCTTCTCAACGCCTTCGTCGAGAATTCGTTGAACGAGATCCAGATAAGCGCGCATAGGCGAAGACTATAACGGCGCTCAGAGGCTCTGTGCGAAACTCTGTCCTATGGCATCGGATCACGCACTGGCCTCGGCCAAGGACATCGCGAGGTTTTCGCTCATCCAGTGGTCGATCACGGCGTTGTTCCTGCTCGTGGTGTTCGCGTTGTTCGGCGGCACCGGCGCGCCGTACCCGCCGCTCTGGCTGATCATCACGCTGCTCGTCTTCGTTGCCGCCGGTGCGGTCCTCAGCGAACGCGTGTGGCTCTCTGGACCGCCGATGGACCCGGCGAACGGGCTGGCGCGCAACAATGCCGAAGCCCTTGAGCGGTTCGCGAACCAGACGATCCGCAAACTGGTCTACACCGAGATCCCCCTGCTGCTCACGGTGTTGTCGTGTTTCATCTTCGACAACGGTGGCTGGCCGGCCCTCGTCGTCGGACTTCCCGGTCTGGCGGTCCAAGCGTTCGAGACCTGGCCGCATCTGCGCAACATCTCCAAGGCTGAGGCGATTTTTGATTCTCAAGGCGCCGAAACCCATCTCGTGGAAAGTTTCCGATGACTTCACCGACCGCTGATGTGAGCGTACGCATCGCCTGGCCCTCAGACGCACTGGCGATCGCCACATGCCAAATCGCGGCGTGGCGCCAATCCTATGGCACTGTGCTGCCCGCCGATACGCTCGAAGCACTTGATGTTGACGAATTCGCGGCCGTATGGACCGAAGCGCTCAGCAAGCCCAAGGATGCTCGTGCCCGTGTGTTGGTTGCATTGGAGCGAGCATCTGTGCGGGGTTTCGCGCTCATCGGCCCGTCGGCAGATCCCGATGCCGATTTCGTCGCCGATGCCGAAATCGCCGAATTCATCATCGAACCGTCACACCGGCGAGCCGGGCACGGGTCTCGTCTTCTGCAAGCATCAGTTGACACGTTGCGTTCTGACAAGTTTTCGCGCGCATTCTGGTGGACCACCACCACCGATGACATTCTGCGAGACTTCGTCACCGGCACCGGCTGGGCTCCAGATGGTGCACACCGCGCCCTCGAAGCAGCCGGAGGCATCCCGCTCAAGCAGATTCGGCTGCACAGCGACCTCTCGCAATGAGCCAACCGCCCACCGTCATGGTAGGAATGTTCGATGAGGTGGACACGCGCGTGGTCGGCTCCCGCAGCAGCCCTTGCTGGGGTTGCCGCATACGATCTGATGCAAAAGAAGCATGCGTTGCTGCGCAACTTCCCCGTCGTGGGCCATGTGCGTTATCTGCTTGAGTCCATCGGTCCCGAGCTGCGCCAATACATCGTTTCGAGCAACGACGAAGAACGACCATTCAGCCGTGACCAGCGTCGCTGGATCTATGCTTCGGCCAAGCTCGAAAACAACTATTTCGGGTTCGGCACCGACAACGACATGGAACGCGTCGGCGGTTATCCGATCATCAAGCACCGTACGTTTTCGGACGTGTCCCCCGCCACCGACGCCCATGCCGGCGAGGAGGCCGTCATACCGTCGGCGAAGGTGCTGGGCGGTCCGCGGGGCCGAGCCAAAGCATTTCGACCCAACTCGGTGGTCAATGTCTCGGCGATGAGCTTCGGATCGCTCTCGGGGCCGGCCCTCGAGGCGATCAACAAGGGCGCGGCGCTTGCCGGAGTCCTGCACAACACGGGCGAGGGCGGCATCTCGAGTCACCATCGCCATGGCGGCGACCTGATCTTTCAGATCGGCACCGCATATTTTGGCTGCCGCGATGCCGACGGTAGATTCGATCTGGACAAACTGGTGCAGATCGTCGAAACATCCCCCGTACGGGCCATCGAGATCAAATTGAGTCAGGGCGCCAAACCTGGGCTCGGTGGCGTCCTGCCAGCGGCAAAGGTGTCCCGTGAAATCGCCGACATTCGCGGCATTAACATGGGCGTCGATTGTGTCAGCCCGTCGCGTCACGGAGAATTCGACGACGTCGACAGCATGCTCGACTGGGTCGAAATGATCGCGATGGCAACCGGGCTACCGGTCGGCATCAAGTCGGCGGTCGGCAACCTCGAATTTTGGCATGACCTGGTCGACCAGATGAAACGCACGGACCGGGGCGTGGACTTCATCACGATCGACGGCGGCGAAGGCGGCACTGGTGCAGCGCCATTAATCTTTGCTGATTCGGTTGCCTATCCGTTTCTGGTCGGTTTTGCGCAGGTCTTCGCGCTCTTTGCCGAAGCAGGTATCAAGGACGACATCACGTTCATCGGCTCGGGCAAACTCGGGCTTCCCGACAACGCGGCGGTGGCATTCGCCCTTGGCTGCGACATGGTCAACGTGGGGCGCGAGGCGATGCTGGCGCTGGGCTGCATTCAAGCTCAGATTTGCCATACCGACCGGTGCCCCGTAGGCGTCACCACCCAGAACCCCTGGCTGATGCGCGGGCTTGATCCCGAACTCAAATCGGTGCGAGTCGCCAACTACATTAGGACGCTGCGCCGCGATTTGCTGAAGGTGTCGCAGGCTTGCGGCGTATGGCATCCGGCCCTCATCGCCATCGACGACATAGCGGTCATGGACGGTCAACATTCGTCCACGCCGCTGCGCGAGGTCTACGGTTACCAGCCCGGTTGGGACCGTCCCGGTGACCTGATCTGCGACAACATCGCAAGACTGATGAGCGGCACCTCGCACGGCGATGATGCTCCGGAGTCGGAGACCGCGAAGTCCTAACACCGCGGGCGATGCTGCACAAAGTACCTCCTCAGCGCACGCAAAGTACCTCCTCGGCGGTCCTACCGTACGATCGCGGAGTGTCAAGCGATCGGTCTGTCATCTCCGATTCACTGGGGGTCGGCGTTGCCACCGGCGCGTATGGCGTGTCGTTCGGCGCCATCAGTGTTGCCTCTGGCCTTGACGTGTGGCAGACCTGCGCGCTGTCGCTGCTGATGTTCACCGGCGCCTCACAGTTCGCTTTTGTCGGCATCATCGGCGCTGGCGGTGCACCGGTGACCGGCGCCCTCACCGCATTGCTGCTCGGCAGCCGCAATACGTTTTATGGCCTCGGGCTCGCTCCGCAGCTCCGCGTCGGCGGTGTTTCCAAAGCCGCAGCCGCTCATGTCGTCATCGACGAATCCACCGCGATGGCCATCACCCGCAAGACTCCACATCAGGCTCGGCTCGGTTTTTATTGGACCGGCTGGTCGATCTTCATCGGTTGGAATGTCATGACACTCGTCGGCGCCATCGCGGGCACGGCCATCGGAGATCCACGAGCGTACGGACTCGACGCAGCCGTCGGCGCCGCTTTCCTTGCGCTCCTGTGGCCGAAACTGACCAGCTGGCACGCCCGCAGTGTCGCGCTTGTGGCCGCAGCCGCCGCAGCTGGCCTGACGCCATTATCTGCGGCCGGCATGCCGATCATTGCCGGCGGCGTCATTGCCGTCGGATTCGGGCTCGTGCTGCGCACTGCAGGCCGGCCATGACCCCGATGTGGATCGCGATCTGCGCCGCAGGCGTCGGCTGTTACGGGCTCAAATACGCTGGTTTATCGGTGCCGGCACACATCATGGACCACCCGTTGACCATCCGGATCGCCGACCTGATTCCGGTCGCACTGCTGGGAGCATTACTCACCGTGCAGGTGTTTGCGGCGGACTCATCCCTCGTCGTCGATGCGCGGCTGCTGGGACTGGTCGTTGCGGCCGGGCTGTTGATGCTTCGGGCACCATTTCTTATTGTCGTTATCGGCGCCGCTCTTGCTGCCGCGCTGATACGCCTGCTGTGAGGCTCAGTCCAGCCCCAGCACCCGATCCAAGCCTACGGTCACTCCGCGCAGTTGACCCACACCTCGTACGCCGGCCACGACGCCAGGCATGAACGACTCACGGCGTATCGAGTCGTGCCGCAGCGTGAGCGTCTGACCGACGTCTCCAAGAATGACCTCTTGCGATGCGACCAAGCCCCGTGCACGAACGGCATGGACTTGAATGCCGGCCACGCTCGCACCGCGAGCGCCCAGCGGGTCGCTGCTGGTGGCATCACAGACGGGACCTTTGCCGGCCTCACTTCGGGCATCGGCAATGAGTTCGGCGGTGCGGATTGCGGTGCCCGAAGGAGCATCGACCTTGTCCGGGTGGTGAAGCTCGATGACCTCGACGGATTCAAAGAACGGGGCGGCCTGAGCGGCGAAACGCATCATCAGTACCGCTCCGATCGAGAAGTTGGGCACGATCAGGATGCCGACCTCGGGCGTATCGCCCAGCGACTCGCGCAGTCGGGCGACTTTGGCGTCATCAAAACCTGACGTGCCCACCACGGCATGGACGCCATGCTCGATACACCACAGCAGGTTGTCCAGCACCGCGTCGGGGCTGGTGAAGTCGACGACGACCTGGGAGCCGGATTCGGTCACCACGTCGAGGGAGTCGCTCACGTCGACTTGCGCCACCACCTCGATACCTTCAGCGGCGGTGAGCGCCGACACCGATTCGGATCCCATCCGACCTT
>JBBSRT010000102.1:0-6441 GCA_038242765.1 Propionibacteriales bacterium | reverse complement strand
TTTACCGATTCGATCTACAACTTTTATGGGCCACCGAGGGCGGTTGGGTCACGGTCGCCTCACCACAACAATTGCGCGCTGCTCCGGGCACCGCGGGCACGCCGCCGCACAACACCGAGGTCAAGATCCTCGACGCGGAGGGCACAGAATTGCCAGCCGGTCAACAGGGAGTTATCTATTTCAACAACGAGATGCCCTTCGGTGGCTATACCGATGGCGCGACCAAGTCCTTCGTCGACGGCCTGATGAATACCGGGGACATCGGCTACTTCGATGACGAGGGCCGCCTCTTCGTGGTGGGACGCGATGATGACATGGTTATTTCTGGTGGCGAAAACGTCTTCCCGCGAGAACTCGAAGACACACTGATCGAGCACCCGCACATCAGCGATGTCGTCGTCACCGGAATCAATGACCCGTCGTGGGGGCAGTGCCTGGCCGCCTACATCGTCGTACGCGACGGCGTCACGCTCAACGAAGACGAGGTAGTCGGTTATGCCAAGGAACGTGTTGCACGCTTCGCCGTGCCGCGTCGAATGATGTTCCTCGAGGATTGCCACGCAACCCGACCGGCAAAGTCATGAAGGGCGAGTTGCCGCCATTCGCGTAGTCGCACGCCTGAGTATGGCAATCTTGCTCACGTGTTGATCCAATACGACCCGCATCCTGACGGCGAACCCGATCCTGGCGAAATCGTATGGGCGTGGGTGCCCTACGAGGAGGACGCCACCGAAGGCAAAGATCGGCCTGTCTTGATCATCTCGCGCGGGGGTGACACCTTGTCCGTGTTGCAACTGAGCTCGAAGGATCACGACGTCGACGAGCAACAAGAAGCAAACGCGGGCCGGTTTTGGATCGACATCGGTTCGGGGGTATGGGATTCGAAGCAACGACCGAGTGAGGTCCGTACCAACAGGATCATTCAGGTCGACATCGAGGACGTCCGACGCGACGGGGCCGTCCTTGACCGCAAACACTTCGAGGCCGTTGCAGCAGAAGTCAGACGTCACCTTGAATGACCTCATCAGGGGGGCCGACGACTACCAGCGGGCGCACCCCTTTGTGGGCTTCCCGCTGGCGGTTATCTACAAGCATTTCGATGATCAGGGTAACTATCTGGCCGCGATCATCACCTACTACGCCTTCATCGCGATCTTCCCACTGCTGCTCATGGCCTCGTCGATATTGGGTTTCTTCCTCCAGGACAATCCCGAACTCCAGACCAAACTACTCAACACAGCGCTGAGCCAGTTCCCGATCGTGGGAGATCAGCTCGGCCGGCCCGAAGGACTCAGCGGAAGCGCCGGCGCAATCATCGTCGGCGGCATCACGGCCCTGTATGGCGCGATGGGTTTGGGTCAGGCGAGCCAGAACGCCGTCAACATCGCGTGGTCGGTGCCACGCAATAGCCGTCCCAACCCGTTCCTGCTGAGGCTGCGCAGCATCCTTTTGCTGGCCGTGGCAGGTCTTGCCGTGCTCGCCGTCGTCGTGCTGACTACCCTCGCCAGCAACGCCGACATCTTGGGCACTGAGATGGGACGCGAGGTCGGATGGCTGATCAAAGCCGGCGGCTTCGTGTTGCTCGTGCTTGCTTTTGCCGCGTTGTTCCGACTCGCAAGTGCTCGTGAAGTCAGCTGGCGGTCGACCTTGCCGGGCGCAATAGCCGTGGCAATCATGTGGCAAGGGTTGCAATGGGCAGGCGGGACGTTTGTGGCTCGCGTCGTCTCGACTGCCAACGAAGTCAACGCCACGTTCGCCTTTGTCCTCGGTCTGATCGCCTTCATCTACATCGCGTCGATCATGGTCGTGTTGGGCGTTCAGCTCAACGTGGTCAATGCGCGCAAGTTGTATCCGCGGGCATTGCTCACACCATTCACCGACCGGGTCAGCCTCACCGCGGCTGACCGACGGGCCTATGCCTACTATGCGAAAGCCCAGCGGCACAAGGGATTTCAGTTCGTTGAGGTCACCTTCAAAGACCATGACAAGGACTCAGGAGTGGACCCGGGCGTGGACCGGGACATCAAGTCAGGTGATGGCCACTAGGATTGGACACAACAGCCGATCAAGAGAACGAGGAAACGCCATGCCCACCGGCACAGTGAAGTGGTATGACGCCGACAAAGGCTTCGGATTCCTGAGCCAACCCGACGGACCTGACGTGTATGTCCGTTCCGACGCGCTGCCCGAGGGCGTTACCGCGTTGAAGAACGGTGCGCGGGTGGAGTTCGGCATCGTGCAGGGCCGCAAAGGTGATCAGGCGCTCCAAGTGCGGCTGCTCGATCCGGTGGCTTCGGTTTCGCGCGCACAATCGCATGCACGTCGCAAATCGCCCGACGACATGGTCGTCATCGTCGAGGACCTGATCGGTCTCCTTGATGGCATCGGTGAGGGTTATCGCCACGGACGCCATCCCGATCCCAAAATGGCCAAACCGGTAGCCGGATTGCTGCGAAAATTGGCCAGCGAACTCGAACTCTGAGGCCCGCTCTATCCGGCTCGCTTCGCCCATACCGTCAACGCGGCACACCCGCCGTTTGGCTGCGAGTGCCCCATACGGGACAATCGCACCATGTCCACGTTGTCTGCTGATCCGATCCTTGAAGGTGCTGTCGAACGGGCCCGCGAGGCGCTGCTGGAGGCCACCGATGTGGCAAACGTCGGCCAAAGCATTGGCACCACCGTCGACGGCGAACGTTCTGTTTCGCACCTCTTCGAATGCTTGCAGTCCGGTTATGCCGGCTGGTATTGGGCCGTCAGCATCACGCGGGCACCCGATGCGGAGAAGGTCACCATCAACGATGTTGTCGTGCTGCCCGGCGACACGGCGATCGTCGCGCCGCAATGGACGCCATACCGAGAACGTATCCAGCCGGGCGACCTGAGTCCGGGCGATGTACTACCGCCAGATGACAACGACGCACGCCTGGTGCAGGCATGGTCAGCGGGCGACATCGACGACAATCCAGCCGAACGAGCTGTCGCCAAGGGTGTCGGCCTCGGCCGGTTGCAGGTCTTGTCGATTGAGGGTCGCAACCAGGCCGCCGAACGCTGGTATGAGGGCGACCACGGGCCCGACACTGCGTTGGCTCAGCAGGCGCCCGCACCGTGTCGGACCTGCGGTTTCCTGGTGCGTATGGGTGGCCCACTGTCGACGCTTTTTGGTGTATGCGCCAACGCGATGGCCAACGACGACGGCCGGGTGGTCGCGTTCGACCACGGTTGCGGAGCGCATTCGGGCGCCAAACTCGGCACGGCCGCCACGCGTCCCGATCTGCCTTCGCCGGTCTATGACACTTTGTCGACCGACGACGTCTAACCCGCCTGACTGCTGTCGGAGCACTACGCTCCTTGCGGCCGTCGGCGGTGAGTTAGGCACCACGGCGAGTGCTTCGGTGGTGCGTAGGTCACCGGCGGTGCGGGTGGGACCAGGCTCCGTCAGTGAGCGCGACGCTTGCCCATTGACGCGTGCAAAGCGTTACGGCGTCGGCGGCAGTATTCCATGCCGATCAGACCGAGCCCGAAGCCGGCAAAACAGGTCCAGATCCACCAGCGCTGGCCAGCTTTTTCGAGGGTCCCCAAGAACGGTAGCAACGCGATGACGGCAACGCCCCACGCGATCGTGCCGGCGGTCATCGTGCGGACACCATCGACGTCCATGGGTTCGACCTGGGCAACCTTGTGCATCGTGTGACCGAACTCGATTTCGGTCAGTTCGGGTCGACCGAACTGGTGCCTGCGCTCGATGCGTTGGAGGCGTTCGCGTTCGCGGTGGCCCATCTTGCGCTCGACCGTGTCGGGACCGTCGCCTTCGCGGATCGTCCAGTCTTCGTCGTCGCTCACACGACCACATTAGCGTGGCCCACAGTCCGCGCGCGTGCCCAGCGCGTCCGGCTGGCATTCTGAAGGCGATGAATCCTCGATACCGCCGGATGCTGATTCCGGGCCTGTTGATCCTCCTCCTGGCCGTGGTCTTGATCTCGGCACTCGTCAACAGGGCGCAGGCCGCCGAGCCACGCCCACCGCATACCGTCGTCAGCACAATCCAGGACGGCCGCATCACCGAGTCCAGCGGGCTCGTCGTGAGCCGTACGACGCCGGATCTGGCCTACACGATCAACGATTCGGGCAATGCGCCACAGGTGTTCGCCATCGAAATTTCGACCGGATCGGTCGTGGGAGTGACCACGCTCACCGGGTATGACGTAGTCGACGCCGAGGCTCTGTCCGCGGACAGCGACGGCCAATTATGGGTGGCCGACACCGGCGACAACCTGGAACGGCGCGGCGAGGTCGCGCTGTATTCGTTTGCCGAACCGGCCCGCGTCAGCACAACGGTGACCCCATCGCGCTGGCCGATCCGTTACGAGGATGGCCCCCGCGATGTCGAGACGCTGCTGATCAATCCGGTGACCGACGCCAAATACCTCGTGAGCAAGAGCCTCGCCGGCGGACAACTTTACGCGCTGCCGCCGTTGTCTGGCTCCGCCACCAACACCGCCGAGCCGACCGATGTCCAGATGCCCGCGTTCGTCACCGACGGTGCATTTTCGCCCGACGGCGCGGTTGTCGTGTTGCGTTCATACGGCGCCGCCTATCGATATGACACTGACAATTGGACCGGTGGTCCGGCCATCAGTCTTCCGGCCCAGCCACAAGGGGAAACCCTGGCCGTGGAGCCGGGCGGTCAGACGTTCCTGGTCGGAAGTGAAGGCAAAAATTCTCAGCTGTTACGCATCAAAATGACGGCTTTTGGCGCCGGAGCGGCCGCCAAGGCGCCGGTCCGGGAGGCAGTTCCAAGAGCGCCGAAAGCCGAGGACCCTCAAACCGGAACGATCCTGGGTGTCACCGCCGTTGTCGTGGCCTGTGTGGCCGTAGCAGCAGTCCGGCAGCATCGGAAAACGTGATGCATCGAAACGATGCGTGTGCGGGCGGTGTCATTTTTGCTTGGTGATGCTAAAAATTGATGGTTGCCCGCAGGGAGCGTACCGTCTTCTGGCATCCTCCTCCTGTCCCCTTTTTTGAGTTGCCCCGTTTGAACCGCGCGCAGGAGAACCATGTCAATCACGTTGGACACCTACTTCAAGATCACCGAGCGCGGTTCGTCGGTCGGGCAGGAAGTCCGCGGCGGCGTGGTGACGTTCCTGACAATGGCCTACATCATCGTGTTGAACCCCATCATCTTGTCCAACGTGCCCGACGCCACCGGCCACTATCTGGGTGGCGGCACCGAACCGGGCTCAGGTTTCGCGATGATCGCTGCTGGTACGGCACTCGTGGCAGGGCTGCTCACCATTCTCATGGGCGCGGTCGCGAACTTCCCACTCGCCCTCGCGACTGGCCTGGGTCTCAACGCCTTCGTTGCGTATGCCGTTGCCAGCCAGATGACGTGGGCCGACGCGATGGGGCTCGTGGTGCTCGAGGGTCTCATCATCCTGGTGCTTGTGCTGACCGGCTTCCGCAAGGCGGTTTTCGAGGCGGTCCCGCGTGAACTCAAGACGGCGATCGCCGTCGGCATCGGACTCTTCATCACCCTCATCGGACTCGTCGATGCCGGCTTCGTCCGCCGGGGCGCCGGCACCGTGGTCGAAATGGGTATCGGCGGGCGACTCGCCGGCTGGCCGGTTCTGGTGTTTTGTGTTGGCCTGCTGATCATGATCGCCTTGCATGTACGTCGGGTGCCCGGCGCGATCCTCATCGGTATCGTCGTGGCCACCGTGCTTGCGGTGATCGTCGAATCCATCGTCAAAGCTGGCCCGTCAATGGTCGACGGCAAGGCCAGCCCCAAAGGCTGGAACCTCAACGTGCCTTCCTGGCCGGACAAAGTCTTCGAGCTCCCCGATTTCTCGCTGTTGGGCAATTTTTCGTTGTTCGGTTCGATCGGCGAAGTCGGCGTCGTGAGCGCATCGCTGCTGGTATTCACGCTGTTGTTGGCCGACTTCTTCGACACGATGGGAACCATGACTGCAATTGGCGCCGAAGCCGGGCTCAATGACCCCGACGGCACGCCGCAGGGTGCACAACGGATTTTGATCGTCGACTCGATCGCTGCTGCCGCCGGAGGCGCTGCGGGCGTGTCGAGCAACACCTCATACATCGAGTCGGCTGCCGGTGTCGGCGATGGTGCACGTACGGGTTTGGCGAGCATCGTGACCGGTTTGCTGTTTTTGTTGGCAACGGTGTTCACGCCGATCGTGTCGCACATCCCGAACGAGGCCGCGGTGCCGGCGCTCGTGCTCGTCGGATTCCTTATGATGAGTCAGGTCAAGAACATCGACTGGACCGATGACGAGATCGCAATTCCCGCGTTCTTGACGATCACCCTCATGCCGTTCACCTACTCGATCACCGCCGGCATCGGCGCCGGATTCATCGTGTACGTGCTCCTCAAGGTCATCAAGGGCAAGGTTTCGGTCATACATCCGCTGCTGTGGATCGTGA
>JBBSRT010000101.1:0-6557 GCA_038242765.1 Propionibacteriales bacterium | reverse complement strand
TGCTCATCAGAACGCCCATCAACCCCGAACCCGGAGCGTCCAAAGGTATGTCGGAGTGTCCGGCATTGCCCGAGATCAGCAATCGGGGCGCCGATCCGCCGAACTTCAGCCGAACCAGGCTTTCGGCCGGAGTCAGCATCTCCTTGACGAAACCGAGCCCGCCGACGCTCCGCAGTCGTGCCAGCGCGCCGAGTCCGGATTTGACCGGCGGGAAAGGTGACAGGAGCGCGCCCACGATGTGCTTGCCGATGCGATCCCAATTGGCGCACAACTCGAGCCAGGCGTCGCCGTCTCCGCGATGTTGGGCGTCCATGAGGGTCGCGGTGATGGTGCGGTCGCGATGCAGGATCGCCCAGTCACCGTCGGGTGTCGGATGTCCGACCACGGCGGGCGCATGTCGCCAGTTGAGACCGTGCTCTTCGAGCTTGAAGGATTCGATGGTTGCAGAGGCCGCGGTCAGGGGGTAGAACGCGCTAAACGTGTCGTGGATGAAATCGGGATGCACGTCCTCGGCGCTGCGCACCGCGCCACCGACCTCGGGTTGTGCTTCGAGGACCAGTACAGACCACCCCGCATCGGCGAGGTGGTTGGCGGCCACCAGCCCGTTGGGTCCGGCACCGATGACGACCGCATCGTGGGCAACCGGGCCCATCACCGCGACCGCCCGGTCAGGCCCTTCAATACCGTTGCCGCATTGCGGCTAAGGCCCACGAATGCGTTGGCGTAACCGCCACGCAGCTGGTTGCCTGACTCCACCGATGCCAACACGTTGCCCTCGACAGCGTCAGTGGGTCGAGTGCGGTCACTTGCTGCGAGTTTATACAACGGGCCGACCAAGAAGTCGAACGCCCAAGGCAGCGCCGAAAACCCGAACCGGATGATTCCATTGGCGACACCGACCTGGGTGCGTGCACGATGATTGTCGATCCGCGCCAAGATGACCCGGGCGATTTTCTCGGGGCTGTCGACCGGCGGCGGTGGTCGCCCGACGAAACCCTGATAGTTGGCCGCCTGTTCATAGATGGGTGTGTCGACCCCGCCGGGAGCGACATAGGAGATGTTCACGTCGGCGAGGTCGCGGTTCTCGAGCTGCAGTTGGCGAGCGAGCGCTCGTACGCCCCATTTGCTGAGCACATACGCACTCATCGAAGGCACCGCCATATGTCCGATGACCGAGCCGACAAGCACGAGTGAGCCGGACGCTTGCGCACGCATCAGTGGCACCGCGTGGCGTGCGACATTGACCGAGCCGGTCAGATTCGTGCGGATCACGGCGTCGAAGACCTCCACGGGCACCTCTTCGGTGCGGCCATATGCCACCACGCCCGCGCAATGCACTACGGCGTCGATGCCGCCATGGCGTTCCAAGGTCTGCTCAAAACATCGAGCGACCGCTGCATCGTCGCCCACATCGGCGGGGACGACCAGCGCGGAGGCAGCACCCGAGGTCAAGCATGCGGTTGCTGTTTCCTCAAGCGCAGCTTTTCCGCGGGCGGCGAGTATGACGTGATCACCGTCGGCTGAGGCCTGCAACGCGACAGCCTTGCCGATGCCACTTGATGCGCCGGTGACCATGATCATTCGTGGGTTGGGACTCAAGGCTGAAGCACCACCTTGATGCAGCCGTCCTGCTTCTTTTGGAACATCTCGTATGCTGCCGGCGCATCTTCGAGTGGCACATGGTGCGTGGCCAAGGTCTCGACACCCAGGACGTCGGCGTCCTCTTCCAACACCTTCTGGATGGTGTCGGTCCAGCGTCGGACGTGGCATTGGCCCATGCGCATGGTGATGCCGCGATCGAACATTTCCATCATGGGCATCGGGTCGATCTCGCCCCCGTAGACACCGCTGACCGAGACGGTGCCGCAGCGCCGTACGGACTTGATGGCATTGGTAACCGCTGCAAGGCGGTCGATAGCGAAGTGATCGGCCATCGGTTTGGCCATCGCCGACGGCAGCATGCCGACCGCGCCGATAGCCGCCTTCGCAAACGGCGATCCGTGTGCCTCCATGCCGACTGCATCGACGGTACCGGCTGCGCCACGTCCGTCAGTGAGGTCGAAGATTGCCCCCGGGATGTCGCTTACGGTGTTCATGTCAAGCACTTCGGCGCCGAATGACTTCGCGAGGTCGAGCCGCTCGGCTACCCGGTCGATGCCAATGACGCGACGTCCGGCATTGACCGCGATGCGCGCAACGAGTTGTCCGACGGGTCCGAGTCCGAACACCGCGACGGTGTCACCGGTGGCAACGTCGGCATAGTCGAAGGCTTGCCACGCGGTGGGCAAGATGTCCGAAAGGTAGAGGAAACGCTCATCGGGTATACCTTCGGGCACCTTGATCGGACCGAAATGCGCCTGGGGCACACGCAGATATTCTGCCTGGCCACCGGGCACTGAGCCATAGAGTTCGGTGTAGCCGAACAGCGAGGCACCCTTGCCGGTGTCCCGCACCTGGGTTGTTTCGCATTGGGCGTAAAGCCCCCGTGAACACATCCAACACGATCCGCAGGAGATGTTGAACGGCACAACCACCCGATCCCCGGGCGCGATGTGGTGCACATCGCTGCCGACCTCTTCAACGATGCCCATCGTCTCGTGTCCGAGGACGTCACCGGGTTTGAGAAACGGTCCCAACACCTCGTACAGGTGCAGATCCGAGCCGCAGATCGCGGTCGACGTCACCTTGATCACCGCATCGGTGGTCTCCTGGATTGTGGGATCAGGCACCGTTTCGACCGAAACGGATCGTTTGCCTTGCCAAGTGAGTGCTCTCATTAGTGCTGCCTTTCGGTCATTTCTTGTCTCGTGCTCTTCCTTCGACGATGAACGCCAAGCGCTTTAACGTTTCTGTATTGCGCCACTTGAGGCTCAACCCCTTGAACGGTTCGGGCACAAGCACTGCGGGACCGGAGACGGCATCCTCGGTGATGGTAACTGCGGTTCCGCTGGCCTGGAACGCGAGCGAGATCAAGACTTCGGCTTCGCCGATGGGCCACGCTTTGGCCTTCAAACGCATCGATTGGCCCGGGTGCGAGTCAAGCACCTCGGTGTGATCATCGATCAGCGCCGGCCACAGGCCCACCGAATGATGGATTTTGCTGCCCTTGCCGGGCCACGCCGGATCGACGTCGCGGATGCGTGAGGCACCCACAACCCAAAGCGGATAGAACCAGCCATCGGCCAGCACGTCCCAGACCTGCGCGGGCGTCGCATTGATGATTTTGCTGTTTTTGCTCATACGGCTCGACGCGGATCGTTGTTGTCGAGCCGGACAAAGTAGGCGGTGCTCATGGGATCGCTCCTGATTGAAAGGGTCATTCGCGAAAAAGACGCGATCGTGTCGCGGCGGTGGCCGCTACTTGCACGGGCTACGTACCCACCTAGGTTGTATGCATGCGAATCCTTGTCACCGGTGCGACCGGCTTCATCGGCCAGCGGCTATGCCCTGCTCTTAGCGCGGACGGACACGAAGTCGTCGCGATGACACGTCACCCAGAAAACTACTCCGGAGCCGGTACGGCGGTGTTCGGTGATGTGCACCAACCCTCGACGCTGCCTGCGGCGATGGAGTCGGTCGACATCGCCTACTATCTGATCCACTCACTGGACTCGCAAGATTTCGAGCGTCTCGATGCTCAAGCCGCGCATTCCTTTGCCGCGGCGGCAGCCGACGCCGGAGTCAAACGGATCATTTATCTCGGCGGTCTGGGAGATGACGCCGACGATTTGTCGACCCACCTGAGGAGTCGCCGCGAAGTCGAGGGCCTGCTGGGGTCAACCGGCATCCCGGTCACTGTGCTTCGGGCTGGCATCATCATCGGCGACGGCGGCATCTCGTGGGAAATGACGCGCCAACTCGTCGAACGGCTCCCGGCGATGATGACGCCGCGCTGGGTCAACACCCGCACCCAACCCATAGCGCTGGATGACGTGGTCACCTATCTGGTTGCCGCTGCGACCGTCGAGGCCACCGTTGACCGTACGTTCGACATCGGCGGCAGCGAGGTGCTCGACTATGCCCAGATGCTTCGCCGCGTGGCTGGCCTCACCGATCGGACCATTCGGATCCTGCCGGTGCCGATCCTGACGCCTGGGTTGTCGTCGTGGTGGTTGGCACTTGTCACCGACATAGACACCACCACCGGCCGCGCACTGGTCGACTCGATGACCAATGAGGTCATAGTCCGCAACGATGCGATACGCGAAGTCATTGACCTTGAGCCGATGGGGTTCGACGACGCGGTCCGGCGCGCGCTTGCCGACAAGGACGCTCGAGAGCGCGGGCCACGATGAGCGGCGGTGACTTCGCTGGGGCCGGCTTCGAAAGCCCCGCGATGGTGAAACGCCGCCGCCGTACAGTCGCAACGGTCTCGGCCGTCGGGGCGGGCATGCTCGGGTTTTCGTTGTCGCGCGAGCCGGGTTCGAAATTGTTCTATAGTTCGACCGTTGCCTTGGCCCTGACCTGGACCGTTGGCGGACTCGCCTCGGGACCGCTTCATCTGGGCCGCACCGACGATAGACCCCCACGGCGTCCCGTAGCCGCGCCGGCGTTGACTGGAGTCGCCTCGTTCGGCGTCTTTTATGGCGCCGCGCTCATGGTGCGACGCATACCGGTGCTCAATCGTGCTCTGGCCAACGTGTTGCGCTATGCCGACGACGGGACGACCCCGCTGGTGGCGGGTGTGACCGCGGCAAACGGTGTGGCCGAGGAAATATTTTTTCGCGGGGCCCTGTATGCCGCGCTAGGTGACCATCATCCGGTTGCCGCCTCGACGGCTGCCTACACGTTGGCCACGGTTCCGACCCGCAACCCCGCCCTCGTCCTTGCAGCCGGACTCATGGGTGCGGTTTGGGCTTTGCAGCGCCGTGAATCGAAAGGCATTCTGGCGCCTGCCATCACCCATGTGACGTGGTCGCTGCTGATGCTCTGGTTTATGCCGCCGCTGTTTCGGCACCCGCGCGAGGTTGAGCCGGTCGACACGGTTGGTGATCGCCCATGACGGTCGTTATCGTCGGGTGCGGCGATCTTGGTACCGAAGTCGGGCTCAGATTTGTCGAGCTCGGACACCGTGTCGTAGGCATCCGCCGGTCACCACAAAAACTGCCTGCCGCATTCGAGGGCGTTCGTGCTGATTTAGCGCATGCTGTGCCACCGCTGCCCGCAGACACCGACATCATTGTGGTGGCCACCAGCGCTGACCGACGCGAAGAAGCCGCTTATCGATCGGCGTATCAGGCTGTTGTCACCAACCTGATCGAAGCTATGCGCCGTGACGGTATCCAACCCACACGCGTCGTGTTCGTCTCATCGACGGCCGTCTACGGTATCGCCGACGGCAGCTGGGTGGACGAACAAACCCCCGCCGAACCCACGTCGGAGACCGCTGTGGTTTTGCGTGCGACCGAGCAAGAACTTCAAACGCAGGTGCCGAGTGCGATCGTCTTGCGCCTGGCGGGCATTTATGGGCCGGGCCGTACGCGTTTGATCGACCAGGTCCGTGAAGCAACGGCGGTGGTCAGCGATCGGCCGTATTACACCAATCGCATCCACCGCGATGATGCTGCCGCGGCCATCGTTCATTTGGCTACGATGACCAGTGCGCCGGCTCCGCTCTACATCGGCGTGGACAATGAACCCGCCGAACGCGGCGATGTCATCCGGTTCCTCGCCGAACGGTTGGGGGTTGCGGCCCCCCGCATCGACGCGGCATCGGCTGGTGGAACTCGCGCAGGGTCTGGCGCCGGAAAGAGATGCAGCAACGCGCTCCTTCGCGGCACCGGCTTCACGTTCACCTATCCCTCATACCGAGCAGGTTATGGAGCGGTGCTTGACGACGCAGGAAAACGCCACCCCTGACGAAGTGTCCCGCCGACGAATGTGATGGCCGACTCGGGGTACGACAACTCCAGACATGGACAAGTCATCCCAAAGAGGAACGGAGAGCACCGTGGCAAGCAACGACGAAAACAGCCAACGTGTTGTCGACCTGGTCAAGGACGCGAGGATTTGTATGCTGACTACCTGCGATGCCGCCGGCGCTTTGGTGAGCCGGCCGATGGGCTTGCAGGAGACCGAATTCGATGGCGATCTTTGGTTCTTCACCGACGACGGTTCGCACAAGGCTATGGAAATCGACGCGAACCCTGCGGTCAATGTGTCGTTCGCCGATTCGAAAGGGAGTTCCTGGACCTCGATCAGCGGCAGTGCTCAGATCGTCCGCGACCGGCAAAAGGTCACCGACCTATGGTCGGCACCGCTCAAAGCGTGGTTCCCCGATGGCCCTGACACGCCGGGGCTCATCCTGATCAAGGTCCATGCCGAAAGTGCTGAATATTGGGAAGGTCCGGGGAGCAAAGTTGTGCAATTGCTCGGTATGGCTCGCGCTGCGGTCAGCAAGGACCCCGACAAGTTCCCCGGCGACAACGAGACAGTGAACCTCTAAGCGCCACCGGCGCTCACCCTCAGCGTGCGCCTTCGCAAACCCAGTTGTCGGGCAATCGACCGGAGGCAAAGAACTCAACGAGTTCGTCGCTGGCTTCGGCGCTCAGTACGCT
>JBBSRT010000100.1:0-6576 GCA_038242765.1 Propionibacteriales bacterium | reverse complement strand
TTGGATTATGGGTTTGTTTGGACGCAAGAAATCAAAGCGCACCGATGGCGGGGCGGTCGTCAGCGATCGCGATGCCAGCAAGGGCGATATGAAACATCTGAAGGACTTCGTCACCAATAAGAAGGGGGTCGAAGCGTTCGTCGAGCCAAAAACCAATGTCACGACGCCGACCCTGCTTCTGGTGGCCCACGACGGCGAGTGGACCAGGCGCAGGATCGCGACGCCTGAAGAGGCGAAAGCGCTCGCACGCAAGCTGGAGATCCCTTGCTACGACGCCAATCTGGTGGGGTATCCGCGACGGATGCGCGAATACGACCTGCGCAAGTCAAAGGGATAGCCGTCACCGATTACGAGTTCCGCTCAATCTGGCGAGTCAAGGCGCCGATTGACGACGTGTATGACGTGGTGGCCGATGTATTTGCCTACCCGTCATGGTGGTCCCAGGTGCGGACCGTCGTGCCGATCGATGAGCGCACCGCCCGTCTGGTGATCCGGTCCGTTTTGCCATACGCGTTGCACTGCCAAGCCGAATCCGTCGTCGAGGACCGCGCCGGCGGACGTCTCGAGGTGCGACTCAGTGGCGATGTCGTGGGCTCCGCGCGATGGACGCTTCGCCAAGAGGACATGGGCCCAGAGGACATGGGCCCAGAGAACGTGCATACCGTGCTGCACTACGAGCAGGACGTCGACACGCCGCACTGGCCGCTCCGGGCCGTGCGTGATGTGAAGTGGGTGCCGGCGATGAACCACGCCTGGATGATGCGCCGAGGCGAAACAGGTTTGCGGCGCAAATTCGCGGCCATGATTGGATGAACGTGCGAACGGACAGGGGGACACGTGAAGGTCAAGATCGAC
Source organism: Propionibacteriales bacterium (assembly GCA_038242765.1). Lineage (GTDB taxonomy): Bacteria > Actinomycetota > Actinomycetes > Propionibacteriales > Nocardioidaceae > JBBSRT01. Next base: position 5,721 of record JBBSRT010000100.1, on the reverse strand, counting down.
CATGTGAAATTGACGTCGGCGGCAAGCCAGCTTGAGGGGCTCGCCGATCGGATGGATGCAGAGCGTGCGCGCGCGCAGAGCGGCACCCCGATCGGTCTACCCACCCTGAGTGCGAGCGCCCTGGGGACGAAGTCGCAATGGATGCGCGACCAGCTGCCGATGATGCGGGGCCTCGCCTCGATCGGGATCCTGCTGGAGACCAAGGGCAGCACCGTCTCGGAATTCGACGTCGGCGAAAAGGTCGAGGACATCATGGACCTGCTCGGGGACACTCTTGCTGACAAGGCGCTGAACGTCGGGGGTCACAGCATAACGGGGATGTCCGTCGTCGCCGCGTGGATGGAGAAGGGCAAGTTAGGAAAATTCGCCCCGCGTGGTCCCAATGGCCGTTACATCAAATGGAAGAACTCGCCGGCCTGGAAGAATGTCCTGCGGATGACATCGAAGGACAATTGGTCGGCCAAGCCCTATCAGAGTGCCAGCCGAACGAAGTGGATGACCGCCAGCAAGTGGGCGGGCCGCGCCGGCGGTGTGCTCACCTTCGGGACCGCTGCGCTCGACCAATGGAATACCGACTCGCAAGATCCATCGATAGACACGAGTGAAAAAGTAGGCCGCTCCGCCGTCAAGGGTGGGACGACGCTCGCCGGCGCCTGGGGTGGAGCGCAATTGGGCGCCGCCATTGGCGGTTTTGGCGGCCCCATCGGTATTGTGGCCGGCGGCCTCATCGGCGGTGCGATCGGCGGCTTCCTTGGTTCAGAAGCCGGCGATGTGGCGCTCGACTTGGGCAAAGATCTGATCAAGGACGCATCGAAGGGCATCGAAAACGCTGGCGAGGCAGTCGGTGACTTCGCCGGCGATGTTGGCGACAAACTCAGTTTCTGGAATTGATAGGGGTGCCCATGGGGTTACAGTCCGCATTTTTTCTGTTTGTTGGTTTATGCGCAATCGCTGTTTCTGCGTGGAGTCGAATGGGCCGTACGAAGGCATCCCGCTGGTGGGTTGACACGGGGGTCTCCGAGAGCGTTGCACTCATGATCGCACCGAGCATTGCGATATTCGCAATGGTGATCGGAGTTGCGCCGCTTGTCGACAACGTCGAATCCTTGAACGTGCCGCTCGGACTCCTGCTCTTCGCTGCCGTTGGTCTAGCAGTTTGGGGTGGGATCATGCTGCATATTCCGCGCTGGTTCTACCCGCGCTGGTACCGCGTCAACAAGGGGTGGACAAAGCCGCACCGCCGGTCAGGAGATGTCAAGGGTGACAAGTAGCAACGCGACACGGTGGCATCACTCGTCGGGGTTCAGCATGCCGCTCCTGCAGGTATGGACCCACGCCGAGCCCGAAGACCCGTTGGTGGCGGTGATTGCGATCGAACCGTTGGCCGACGGCATCGTCACCGGCGATACGGCCGAGGACCTGGGCGACAAACTCAGTTTCTGGAATTAGAGAGCATTGATGGATTTCAAGTCTGCGTTGATCTTGCTCGTGGGTGTGTGCGTAAGTGCTTTTTCGGTGTGGAGTCGGATGGGCCGCACGAAGCGATCCCGCTGGTGGGTGAGAACGGGCTGGGACCGATGCTTCGCGCTCATGATTGCACCGGCCGTCGGCATCTTTCTCGTCGGTATAGTGCTTGGCTCGGTGGTCATCGACTATTCGGAGTCGTTGACCGTGCCGTTCGGACTTTTTCTCCTTTCTTCGGGTCTCTTAACACTTTGGGGCGGGCTCGTGCAGTACATCCCGCGCTGGTTCTATCCGCGCTGGTACCTCGTTAATAAGGGCTGCGTTTCGCCGCGCCGGTCGAGCGGCCGGTGATCCTCAAGATGGCGTTTTTCCTCATTATCGGTGTATGCACAGTTGCGGTAGCGGTGTGGAGTCGTGCCGGACGCAGCGAACGAGCGCGGTGGTGGGTCGGTAAATCCTTGACCCAATTTGCGGCACTCGTCGCGTTGCCGGTTGTGGGTGCTTACTTCATACTCGGCAGCATCATCGGTATGGGCGGTAGTGATTCACTCGAGACGGTGATCGGCCTGCTCGTGATTGCGATGGTTATCGTCGCCATCTGGAGCGCGGTGATGAGGCGCGTGCCTCGTTGGTTGTTTCCGCGCTGGTACAAAACCGCCAACAAGTCGTCTGCCAACGCGCGCAGTCAAGAGAGGAATCGGATGACACTCAACACCACGCCGTGGCAGCACTCATCGGGTTTTGCCATGCCCATTCCGGCTGACTGGACCCATGCCGAGCCCGACGAGCCGCTCGTGGCGGTCATCGCGCTCGAACCCCCGGTCGAAGGCATCGACTTCCGTGCCAACATCGTGGTGACGATCGACGACGGTCATACGGGTGGATTCGACCAGTGGCAGTCAGAGGCCGATCAGTTGCTCGGCCGCGCACTCAACGACTGGCTGCTGCTCGACCTTGAACGGGTGACGATCGACGGCCATCAAGGCGTACGCCGTCTCGGACACCACGCGACCGCCGACAATGTCCCAGTTGTGATGGAGCAATGGGTCGCGCTGGATGGTCAGACCGGCTACACCGTCACCTTCTCCGTGGGCGCGATGGCCTATGACGACTTGGCCGATCAGTTCGCCCAATTGGTGGGCGCCATCAGCATCCCGAAGCTTGGAGCCAAACCATGATCGACTTCAATACCGAGACCGGGCACCTGCGGCTCAATGCCGATGAGTTCGAACTTCTCGTCGACGCCACCTCGGGCATCGCGAAGGCGAAGCGATCGAAGGCGCTCAATGAAGCGGGCGTATTCGACCCCGATGTCGGTCCGCACCGTGCGCTTGCCCTTGGGTTGTCAGCGGTGCTCGCGTCGATGTGTCAGGGGCAGTTGTTGGTCGGCGGGCCACGCAACACACAGCTTCACCAGGTATGGATGAACGCGGGCGCCGCCGCGATGCTCATGGAGGTCGAGCCCGCGATCTACGAGTTCGTGACAATAGCGCCCGGGTTCATGCCAGCGGCATTGGCCCGCATCTGTCGGCTCGGTCCCCGCCGCGACCAGCCGGTCGACGACATCGCGTTGTCCAAGCGCACCGCCAACGGCCTGTGGTCTGAAGACGACAAGGCCCGCGGCGAGGCAGCCCGCGAGATCACGTCGAGCGCCGGGTTGTCGCCGGGGTGGCGCGAGACCCTGGCAGATGAGACTTGGTGGACCTGGGACGCAACCGTGATCTGGAACGGGGGCAAGGACGGCCGTACATTGCGCGTTCTCGACAGTGCAGCAGGCACCTACGCCTTTGACGACGGAGCGCTGCAGCCGACGTCGGCAACCCAGATCTGGCGCGCCATCACGCGCTTGTTTCCCGCTGATGGCGAGATTGACAGTGCGCGATGACCGCCGGTAGTTCGACGCTAAGTCTCGGCGCGGTGCTGATCGATGGGCTGGTTGCCGATTCCGCCAACTTCGCCGAAACAGTCAAGAAGCTTGCCGGCACCGGACTGGCTGTTCTGTTGAAGGGCAACGTCTTTGCCGCCCTGATGCAGCCACAGCGAAAATGATTACATCGTCGCGACGGGGTGACAATGCGCGTAGACTGGCGCGAAGTGGCAGCAGCGAGAGCTGTGTCGTGCACATTGAGGGCGCGGCCGATGCAGCGCAATGGCGTTCGCGCTCGGCGATCCAGCACCGCGGAGGTTTGTAAGATGGACAGAGAAACTGACCAGCTGATCGACGAGGGCGAGCAATTCCTTTGGCAGTTTGCCAGGTGGAGCTCAAATCCGGCCGTCGCCCGACGCTTCCACGAGAGTTTGGGTCCCGCTGGCACACTCTCGGTCTTGGTCAAGTGGGCACGTGGAACACCGGGGTCCGACCGTGAAGCTGCGCTGCAAATGGCCTTGACAAGAAATATGCGTGTCAGTATGGAGACTGCGAGCAGGTCGGCAGGCTTTGGCGCAGTGGCATTCGCGCACGGACTGGTCGAGGAGTCAGCCCGTACGGAAGGCGGAACTACTGACTTCGCACTCCAAGCGCTGGACTTTCTGCTTGTTGACTCCGATTTTGGATCGACCTTCCTCACGACCATCGCCGATGAGCTCGACGTGCGTCACCGTCGTCATGACTCGGCAACGCGCGTCGATCCGATGCCATCGCTCATGACGTCGTTGCGCCGTGCCCCGAGGGTCGCACTGGACTTCCTCGCCGGGCAGGGTCGCGCTCCGGCTTATCTGCATGATCGAGACTGGGACGATACGGGTTTCGATGCGTTGCTTGCGGTGCTCGTGTCGGCCACCACGTCAGCCGATTTGATCAAAGACCCCCTCTCTCAGACTGGGCGAAAGGCCACCGCGCTCACGGCCAGCGCCATCGGATTGGTCGCCGCACGCACTGATTTCGAACGGCTTGCCCGGCGCGCCGCTCAGGGAGCCAACACTATTTCGCTCACCATGGCGCGGGTGCTGGCCACATACATGGCCGATGTGGGCAGCACGGTGGCCGACTCAGACACCGAGCACGGAATATTCGCACTCGAGCCACTCAGCCGGTGCGTCCGGCTGGCGTTGGCCAGCGAAGCCGGCTTCAACGAAATGCGGATGGGTGTCGCCGATTATCAGATCGACATGATCGGCTGGGACGGGCAACTCGAAGCCGGTAGCACGAGCGCCCAGGTCGAGGACTTTTTCGTCAGCATCCTGCAGGGCGATCCAACCAAGACCGAGGCCGAACGCCACGCACGCGTCGAGGCCTGGAAAGCAGCCGATTAAGCCCACCCCTCCCGTGAGCCTTACGTTTGGCAGGCGACACGCCGTAAATGCCCTGCGAAACGTAAGGCTCAGCGGGTTTGGGGCCACACCACGGCGATGCGCTCGAACACGACTTCCATGCCATCTAGCTCAAAGTCGGCTTGTGTTTGGAGGCCCATCCGCTCGCAGCTGCGCATGAAGAACTCCCGATGTGTCGTCCGCCAATAGTCCAACGTCCGGTCGCCCTCACCCTCGTCATACGCGAACTGGGCATCAACGCTGCTCAAAGTGCCGAGGCGCAATTGCGTCGTGCGTAGAACAACGCGAGCCCTGCCGGCCGAATCGGCGACCATCCAATGCTGGCCGATTCGCGGCAACGACTCGTCTTCAGCGTCGTACTCGGCGACCAATGAGGCCGTCGCTGTCTTGATGCCCGCCAATACGAGTGCGAGGAGTTCATCGGCCATCGTCGCTGAGTCGCCGAACCGCTCCAGCGGTGGTTGCTCGTCGACAAACCTCGGATTGGCCTCGACGTATGACGCCCAGAGGTCAAGTCCGCTCCGCGTGTCGAGCGGTTGCACAATCACTTGGCAGCGGAAAGCTCACTGGCCAGTTGAACGAGGGTGCGGACGCCGGCTCCGGTGCCGCCGACTGGCGTGTAGTCATAGGCACTGCCGTCATTGAACGCAGGCCCCGCGATGTCGAGGTGGATCCACGGGAAGTCACCGACGAACTCGCGCAGGAAGGCAGCCGCGAAGAGCGTGCCGCCATACGGTTTCGGATTGTGCTGGCGCAGGTCGGCGATGCTCGACGACTTGACGATCTCCTCCATCTCCTCGGTGATCGGCAGCGGCCACATGGATTCGCCGGCCACCTTGGAGCTCGCATGGATGTTTTGCGCCAGCTTGTCGTTGTTGGACAAAATGCCCGAGGTGCGCAAACCCAGCGCGACCATGCAGGCGCCGGTCAAGGTGGCGACATCGATGATGAGATCGGGCTTCGCCTCGGTGGCAAGGACGAGGGCGT
>JBBSRT010000099.1:0-6611 GCA_038242765.1 Propionibacteriales bacterium | reverse complement strand
CGGCGCCGTCAACTCCGACCGGGCGAGCGAGCACGAGGTGCATGATGTTTTCGCTCATGTCATGTTCGGCCGAGGTGATGAAACGCTTGACACCCTCGATGTTCCACGAGCCGTCTTCGTTGGGGAACGCCTTGGTGCGGCCGGCGCCCACGTCTGAGCCGGCATCGGGCTCGGTCAGCACCATGGTGGCGCCCCACCTGCCATTGATCATATGTTCGGCGATCTTTTTGTCCCGCGCCGTGCCGTTTTCCCACACAATGCGCGCAAAGCTCATCCCAGCCGAGTACATCCATACCGGCGGGTTGGCTCCCAGGACGAGCTCGGCGGTGGACCATACCAGCGAACTGGGGGCGCGGGTGCCGCCCAGTTCTTCAGGTAGCTGCAGGCGCCACCATTGCGAATCGATCCAGGCCTTATAACTTTTCTTGAACCCCTCGGGCATGACGACAGTGTGCGCCGCAGGGTCATAAACGGGCGGGTTGCGATCGGAATCGGCAAATGACTCGGCGATGTCTTCGCGTGCGAGACGGTCGATCTCGGTGACGACGCTCTTGGCGGTTTCGAGATCGATCTCCTCGAACGGGCCCTGGCCGAGGATCTCGCCACGCCCGAAAAGCTCGAACAGGTTGAACTCGATATCGCGCAGGTTGCTCTTGTAGTGGCTCACCGCGTCCTCCGTTACGTCATCGGGCCGCGTCGACCGCAGCATTCGTTACTGACAAGTAACTTAAGTATCCGTCTCGAAAAGGACGTTTGCAAGCCGAAGCAGATGTGAGGAACCCCACCGAGGACGATGCGAGGTTTGATGCGGCGCTTTCAGCCGGGTCACAGCTGGCGAGTCGGGACCCGTCCGAAGCCGTCCTTGGCGATTTCGATGATGGTGCGGATGCCGCCGAAGGCGATCAGTGCGGCGAAGGCGGCGTCGAGAATGATGTCGGTTTGATTCATGTGGTGCTCCTTGATGGATCTGTTGTGCAGGGGATTCAGCGGCAGAAGTTGTTGGCGTTGACGATGTGGCGGTGCATCGAATTCGTCGGGTTGACCGAGTTCGTTGTGAACGTACGGACGCTGGCGGGAGCCGCACTGCGATCGCGACGCGACTTGCCGCGTAGTGGCGTGAACAAATGGATTCCGCCGGCAGCGTTGACTGCCGGGGCAATGGTGATGTCGTGGGTGCGCATGACCTATATCGTTCCATTTTCAACTGTGAAATTCTATCTAAGTTATCTTCATTGATCATGTAGTTTGACTACATGGATGTAAAACGGCTCGAACTGCTCCGCGAACTTGCCGAACGCGGCAGCATCACCGAGGTGGCCTACGCCACAAGACGGACCCCGTCGGCGGTTTCACAACAGTTGAAACTGCTCGAAAAAGAGGCCGGACTGCCGCTGTTTCAACCCGAAGGGCGGGGTATTGCGCTCACCGCGGCGGGCCGCCAGTTGGCCCAGACTGCGACCGAGGTGGCCATCGCCCTGGAGCGTGCCGCGTCATCGTGGCGCGAGTATGCCGAACAGCCCGCAGGTGATGTAACTCTCACCACTTTTCCGACCGGAGGCGCGATGCTGTTGCCCAATTTGCTGACCCGGCTCGCGGCGACCCCGGGCCTCAACCTGATCTGTACCGACCAAGACCCGGCACTGCCTGACTTCGCGGACCTGACCGCTGACTTTGACATCGTGTTGGCTGATACGCCGACGGGTTCTCGTTCGTGGCGCGACCGGGGACTCAAGGTCGTGCCACTCATGAGCGAACCCCTAGACGTGGCGCTGCCCGAAGGCCACCGGTTGGCTACGCGGCGGCAGGTTACGCCACACGACCTCGTGGGCGAGAGATGGATCGGATCACCGGTCGATTTCCCCAATGACAGGATCTTGCAGGAAATGGCCTCGATCACCGGTGAGCCGATCGATGTGGAGCAGCGGTTCATGGACAACCTGATCATCGAGGCGTTCGTGGCTGCCGGGCACGGGTTGGCGATCCTGCCGCGTTATACGACTCGCGAACGCAACAACAAGGTGATCACCCGGCCACTCGCCGACATCCGGGCACGGCGTGAGATTTCGGTGCTGATGCGACCCGATCGCGCTGAGCGCCCCTCCATACGGCTCATCGTGGCGACCCTGCAAGAGGAGGCCGAACGGCTTGCGGCCGGCCACCGCTCCGCAAAGGGTTGAGCCGCACACCCGATCTCTATGCGTTGAAGGGGCTGAGGCACGACAAACGCATAGAGATGCAACGGCGGCCGCTCAAAACCGAGCGGGCGACGGGAATCGAACCCGCGTATGTTGCTTGGGAAGCAACCGCTCTGCCATTGAGCTACGCCCGCGTGCGCGACCTGGGCCGTGCCCCTTGAGGATAGCGGTAGCTCCGTACCGGAAGTGAGAGCACATGACACAGCAACTCGACCGCCTCCGATCGCTGCTCGACCCCGATCGCGCGCCGGCCATCGTCGTCGACTCGAACGGCTACCTCGATCTGCTCGGAAACGTCGACAGCCACCCGGCACATGACTCGCTGGCTCAACGCACGATGGAGCATCCGCTGCTGGCCGCGATCTACGAACGGCTATGGCGGCCGGCAGGCGCGATCGCGTTTATGGGCTTTGACCTCAAACACTTCCGTGGCGAGAAAGATGTTGCGATCAACACCTTGCGCCTGTCTGGATCGCAGCGAGTACTCGACGTCGCGTGCGGGCCCGGCAACTTCACGAGCGCGTATGCCGCGGCGCTCGAAGCCGATGGCATTGCCGTCGGACTTGATGTGTCGGCGCCGATGCTTAGTCGTGCCGTCAACGAAAACGGTGCCGACCGTGCTGCCTACCTACGGGCAAGTGCGGCAGACCTTCCGTTTCTCGACAGCAGTTTCGACGCCGTGGCGTGCTATGCGGCGCTGTATTTGATGCCCGAACCGTTCATGGTGATCGAGGAGATGATTCGGGTCCTGCGTCCGGGCGGGCGGATCGCCTTGATGACCAGCCGGGCGTCACGTCATAGGGCAATCCGCGGCCCGCAGGCTCGTCTTCTGGGACTCACCGGACTGCGGATGTTTGAGGCAGGCGATTTCACCGGCCTGCTGCAAAACGCCGACTTCATCGACATCGAGCAGGAAATCCATGGCGTTGCACAATACGTGAGCGGCACCAAAAGCGGTGGAGCGGACGGCAGGATTTGAACCCACGTCTTCGGCCTGGAAGGCCGCTGTTCTGCAATTGAACTACGTCCGCATGAGGGCATGCCGCACCAATGATACCGCCCATGGGTTAGTTTCTATTCGTGCTGCTTTCAGATCGCGACATTCTGGCCGAAATCGACAACGAGCGTGTCCAACTTGACCCATTCGAACGTTCGATGATCCAACCCTCGAGTATTGACGTGCGCCTCGACAAGTTCTTCCGCGTGTTCGATAACCACAAGTATCCCCACATTGATCCGGCGGCCGACCAGTCTGATCTGACCCGACCCATCGAGGTGGCCGGCGACGAAACCTTCGTCTTGCATCCGGGCGAATTTGTGCTCGGTTCGACCTATGAATGCGTCACCCTGCCCGACGATGTCGCTGCTCGGCTCGAGGGTAAGTCGTCGCTTGGGCGCCTTGGTCTGCTCACGCACTCAACGGCCGGCTTCATCGATCCGGGCTTTTCGGGTCATGTCACGCTCGAGCTCGCCAACGTGGCCACGCTGCCGATCAAGCTCTACCCGGGTATGAAAATCGGCCAGTTGTGCTTTTTTCGCCTGTCTTCGCCTACTGAGCATCCCTACGGTTCGGCCAAATACGGCTCGCGCTATCAGGGGCAGCGCGGCCCGACCGCGTCGCGCTCGCATGCCAAGTTTCACCAGACGACGATCTGAACCATGATCGCGCCGAGTTTGTCGCCCGCGGTTGCGGCAGCACTGGCTGATGGGCAACCGGTCGTCGCGCTCGAGTCGACCATCATTTCGCACGGCTTGCCGCGACCGCGCAATCATGAAGCCGCCGCAGAATTCGAGGCGATTCTGACCCGTATGGGTGTTACTCCGGCAACCGTCGCGGTGCTTGACGGTGTGCTTAAGGTCGGTCTCAACGATGCAGAGCTCGAGCGCATCGCCGCAGCGGACATCGCCAAACTTAGCGTGCGCGATCTAGCCGTTGTCATGGCCCGCGGCGGTAGTGGCGCCACCACCGTTGCGGCAACGTCATACATCGCGAGCATGGCCGGAGTGCGCGTCTTTTCGACCGGCGGTCTCGGCGGGGTGCATCGCGATGCCAATCAGGCCTATGACGAATCCGCCGACCTGTTGGTCCTTGCTCAAACACCCATCACGGTCGTCTCGGCAGGCGTCAAGTCGATCCTCGATATCCCGGCAACCCTCGAACGGCTTGAAACGCTCAGCGTGACCGTGCTTGGTTATCAAACCGACGAGTTTCCCAGCTTTTGGTTGACCTCATCGGGGGAGCGTCTCGACTGGTCGGTGCCTGACGCCGCTGCCGTTGCCGAGGTGATGGCCGCAGCGGACGATCTGGGCCGTCGTTCAGCCATTCTGGTGGCGAACCCGCTCCCGCGAAGCCAGCAACTCGACCCCGTGGTGCATGACGTTGCGCTGACCGAGGCGCTCGAAGCCGCTCGCGTGGCCGGGCTCAGCGGCAAGGAGGTGACACCGTTCCTGTTGCAGACGATGGTGGACATCACCGGTGGCAGTAGCCTCGAGGTCAACCTGCTGATCGCTGCTAACAACATCCGCGTCGGCGGCGAGATCGCCAGGGCGTGGGCGTGCCGATGATTCTTGTCATGGGCGATGTCGTCGACGACATTGTGGTGCGTCCGTTGAGCAAGGTGACCGAAGCCAGTGACACGAACGCGCAGATCCGTATGCACGCCGGCGGTTCGGCGGCGAACGTCGCCGCTTGGCTGGGGCATCTCGGTGCGAGTGCGCGCTTTCTTGGACGAGCCGGAGCGGCCGGCGTCGGTCGGCACACCGAGGTACTTGCCGGTTTCGGCGTCGACGCACGCATCACCGGTGACTGCCAACTCGACACCGCCACGATCGTGCTCCACCTCGATGCCAGCGGCGAACGCACCATGTTTGTCGACCGCGGAGCCAATGCGACCTTCACGGTGGACGACATACCGGCGGATGCTTTTGACGATGTCGACTGGCTGCACCTCACCGGCTATTCGCTGTTTGGCGACGATGTGCGTCCGGCGGCACTGGCGTTGATCAACGCGGCAAAGGCGCAGGGCATCGGCGTCTCGGTCGACCCGAGTTCGGTCGGTTTTCTCAAAGGATGCGGCGCGGCCGCTTTCCTCGAATGGGTCGACGGGGTCGATCTGGTGATCCCGAACCTCCTCGAGGGCCAGTTCCTCATGGGACGGATCGGGGTCGACGACGTGGCGCGCGGCTTGACCAAAGACGCGGGCCATGTCGTGGTGACTATGGGCGCGCAGGGGGCGCTGTATCTCGATGCAGCCGGCCGTCGGGTCGATCAACGCGCGCCAACAACCAAGGTGGTTGACTCCACCGGTGCAGGCGATGCTTTTGCGGCTGGATTCCTAAGCCGCTGGGTTGAACAACGCGATCCCAAGACAGCGATGCGCGCCGGTGCCGTTGCTGCCGCCGAAGCCGTCGCCGAAGTAGGCGCGCGGCCGATGTCTGCACCGTCCCAAGCACGCGAGCATTCCTGACAGCCAGGAGCCTCCCCTTTCCGACGCTGCCCGTTGTCAGGCGGTTGCTGGTGAGCGTCGGGTGTGACCACGGGCGCCGCCACACGATTCCCACGCAAGAATCGACCTGATGCCCGTATTTCGACCACCAGGTCGATTCCTGTGTCGGGCGCGTGCCGGCCAGCACGGCGATGACCGAGGTTGTGAGACGAGGCGATGTCAAGAACATGGTCATCTCCTGAGCCGGCGCGAGATCTCCGCGGCGGTAGCCGATAGGGCTGACAGCATACTGGCTGCGGCGTCGGCGCGGTTGGTTTCCCAGGTGACCGCGACGCTGGCCCTGATGCCAGTGGAGTCGATGGCGGCGGCGAACGAGGCGAAGCCCGCTGTCACCTCGCCGTCCTCGGCGGCATGGCCGCGTTGGCGTGTTTCGCTCAACAGGCGGCGCAGTTCGGTGGGGGTCCTGGGTCCCCGGTCGGTGCGACGGGTCATCGCCTCCGGGTTCGGGTAAAGCGCGCGAACCTGCGCGGGCGGCAAGGTGGCCAGAATTGCGCGTCCCGAAGCGGTCAGGTGTGCGGGCAGTCGTACGCCCACATCGCTGACCAGTGGGGGCCGGCCCGGGGAGCGCTCTTCGATGACGTAGAGCACGTCCGAACCGGACAACATGACCAGGTGCGCCGAATGTCCGACGGAGTCGACCAGGCGCGCCAGGGGGATCCGAGCCAGCCGCGCGAGGGGTTCTTGTTGGGCGAAACCATGCCCCACCTCCCATGCCGCGATCCCGACGCCCCATGTTTGGTCGTCGGCATAGTGGATGACGAAATCTTCGCCGGCCATGGCAGCCAACAGATGGTATGCGCTGGAACGCGGTAGCCCGACGACGGCTGCCACCCGTGCGGCCGGCACCGGCACCGGCTGACTCGACAAGAATTTCAACACCCGCAGTGCCGCGGTGGCGGCCGGAACGTCG
>JBBSRT010000098.1:0-6625 GCA_038242765.1 Propionibacteriales bacterium | reverse complement strand
CTTCTCGCTGCCGGTTGCGGCTGCGAATGCGACGAAACCGGCGCCGTCGTCGTCGCTTTTACGCAATTCGATAGCCCGTACGTCGTCGCTTTTGAGCATTGTCTGCGACCAGCCACCGACAATGCGCAGATCGTCAAGAGTTTTGCCGCCGGGGAGCGTTGTGATCGCAGTCTGACCGCGTGGGTTGGCAACAGCCTCACCGACTGCCACTGCCGTCGGATTGGCCTGGACCGGACATGACCGGGCAAACTCGGTGACCGTCGTCGGCGCTGATTGCTGCGGCTGCGCCGTCGGCGGCTGCCACATCGCGGCCGCGATAGCCCCCGCAGCCACGATCACCAGGAAGCTCAGTGGACGAATGACGCGGTTCACAGCTGCCTCCTGCGCTGTCGTACCGGAGCGGTTAAGACCACGGCGATGATCAACACAATAAGGTGGGCCGCGGCAATCAGCCAGCGCTCGTAACCGCCACCGTGCGGCACCTCAACCGCTTTCGCCTTGAGCGTCCATACGCGGGAATTGGGGTTCTCACTGCCCGACGGTTCCAGACCTGGCGCAGCATCAAGTCGACGTGCAAGCTCAGCGTCAACCGTTGCCGGTGCATAAATGGCGCTGATGCCATAACTGGCCAAGGCCTCAAGGTTACGACCGGTCGGATTGGACAACAGCATGGCGAGCAGCCTGGTGACGCCAGCAGAGTCGGTGCGAGACGGCTGGACCACTTCCTGCCCCAGGCTCATGCCGTCCGCGACTACAACGTCATAACGCACACCAGCATTGACTCCGCCTTCCACCACCAAGGTTTTTTGTGCTGGCCGTGACGCCAGGTATGCCGGCACCTCTTGGACATCGCCGCGGGTGAGTGGATCGTCAACGCCACGGCTCAACCACCATGCACCGGTACCGACCGGCGCAACGAGCGCGAGGACGACCATCGCGGCACCGAACGCCTTAGCCGCTTGCGACCCGCGCATCGGCCGAGCCACCACATCGTCGATGACGAAGAATGCGGCCGCGGCCAGGCCACCAATCCAAGTCACAGCACCTACGCCGCACCATACGGGGACCGAGTTTGGGCCAGGCGCCGGTGTGAACGTCATGGAGTTGCCCACGACGGTTGCTAAGAATCCGACCAGAGCCACGACCCAACACCATGAGACAGCTGTGGAGCGACGTCCAGAGAAGAGTGCAATGACACCCAATGCGACGACGCCGACGCTCAGCCACGGCGGCGCAGCACCCGGTCCACCAACACGGCCAAGGATGAGTTCCCACCAACTGACACGCAGCGGGCCGACATGGGCATCGGCGAGACCGGCCTCCCACCACCAGCGAAAGGGCACGACAACGCGTTGCCACATCCAGGCTCCGGTCAGGACAACGGGCACAAGCAGGGCAATGGCCAGGGAGCGAAACGGAGCCGGGTGTGGTCGCCGCGCCCGCCATGCCCACACAATCACGGCAGCAAACACAACGACCGTGCCCAGATAGGTCACCGGCGCAAAGGCCGTCGCCAGAGCCAGCCACAATCCGAGTCGCAGGCCCCCCTGCCAACCGGGTCGCTCTAAAAGCGAAGCCGTCGCGCCGACGATGACCGGAGCCACAGTCATCGCAACAACGGTGCCGATCCGGCCCTGGGCAACAGCGCCGGTCGCCACAATCGCGAGTCCATAGGTGATAGCCCAGGCGATGCGCACCGGCCGCGAAGAGAACCAGCGGCCCGACAATCGGTGCGCCGTCATCGCCGCCAACGGCACCGCGCCGAGCATCAGCAGAGCAATGAGCAGACCCGGCTCGAACCAGACCGGGAGGGCCGCGACGGCCAGGACCAATGAATACGGCGGTGCGGAGACGTCGCTGCCGATGCCAACGTCATGCCAGCGTTCGAAATAGAGTTGCCACCATCCGCCGGTCGAGCCGGGCGCAGGCAGCAGTGCGCCACCGTGCAGTGATCCCCCAGCAAGCAGGCCGCGAGCCGCCACCAAAGAGAGGATCACCAGGACAAGGACGGTCGTCAGCCACGGCCATCGGCGCCAGAACGACGGTCCGCTGTGGCTCTGCGGTGCCGATTCGGGAGTCGCATCAAAAGCCGAGGCACGCCGACCTGCGGTGCGTCTGCCGCCGGTCGCGACTGCTTCAGGTTTCATGACCGTGGTCAACACTTCACGCAACGAGTCAAATCCCTGCTGATAGGGCAGCCACGGCGAGGGAAACAGCGGCCGGATGTGCGCTGCATCGACGTTCGATGTCCGCGCACGGGCCGCCCGGGCAGCGCGCAGCGCCCCCGGATGCGCATACACCGACTTGAGCGCAACCAACTCGTCTCCAGCCTCTTCGGGAGCTTTCGCGATGAGCAAACCTAGCGCCCGGATCACCGTGCCGAAAAACAGCCGCACGTACTGCCACCAGAAGACTCCGCGACTCACATTGGCCAGCGACGTGAAAAGTGCGGCCCGGCGGTGTTCGGATTCGCTGACATCGCCTGTTGACACTCGGCGGTTGCCTCGCGCCGACGCCTCGGCATGAAAGACCACGGCTTTAGGGGCGGTGCGAACACGGTAGCCGGCTCGAGCCACTCGCCAGCCCAGGTCCACGTCGTCAAAGAACAACGGCAATGCTTCATCGAATCCGCTTACCGCTTCCCAGACATCGCGACGGATCAGCATTCCGGCGGTGCCGACCGCAAGGACATTGCGCGGCCGGTCGTGCTGTCCAGCATCAGGCTCGCCTGGTTCGAGACCGGTGACGCGCGATGCGGTTCCACTGAGCGTGATGCCGACTTCGAGGAGTCGTCGAAGTGAGGGCCATTCGCGGACTTTCGGGCCGACGATGGCGATGTCATCGCCACTGAGAGCCTCGTCAAGGAGCGCCGCAAGTGTTGCCGGCTCGATCGCGCTGTCGTCGTGCAGAAGCCAGATCCAATCGGAGGTCGGTGCCACGTGAAGACCCATTTGCACTGCACTACCAAATCCGGTGCCCGAAGGAACGTACGTCAAGCGCTCCGCCCCGAAAGCCTCGCGAAGCAAGTCCCCACTGCCGTCGGTCGAACTGACATCGACGGCTTGCCACGCCGTCGGCGCAAAATCCATGACCCCCAGCGAGGACAACACCTTGGGAAGCCACAACGCACCGTTGTGTGCGACCAAGATCGCGGTAACCGTCGGTGGATCGCTCAGCCAGAGACGCTCGTCGCCAGCCTCATCGAACATGGGCCCGAGCGTACGTTACGCCTGCTTCTTCAACTTACGGCGCTCACGCTCGGACAGTCCTCCCCAGATCCCGAAACGTTCATCGTTGGCTAGGGCATACTCCAGACATTCAGCACGTACTTCGCACGTCAGGCACACGCGCTTGGCCTCGCGGGTAGAACCGCCCTTTTCGGGGAAGAAGGCCTCGGGGTCGGTTTGAGCACAAAGTCCACGCTCTTGCCAACTCAGTGGTTCGACGTTGTCTAGCGGCAGGTCCACACTCAAATCGAATGACATAAGTGAAATTACAGCCGTGTGCCCTCTCATAGTCAAGTCAGATGCACACATTTTTACGATTCTTCGGCGTGTCGCCTGATTTTCGGGGTGCGCCACCGCCGCTGAGTGGCCGACCGGCCACTATGGAGACATGAATGTGACGATCTTGACCGGCGGCCCCGATAGCGCGGACTTCGTTGCCAGCGTTGTCAAAAATTTGGCGGCCGGTGATCAATTGAAGGTCGTCGTCAACACCTCTGGTGATCTGTGGGCCCACGGGCTCAAAGCGTGCCCAGACCTCGACTCGGTGCTTTTCGCGTTGGCGCCGCCCCTCCCAGCTGATGCCACATTCAACACATCGGATGCCATCGCCGCACTCGGCATCGAGCCCAGCTGGTTGCGCAGCGACGATCAGCGCATCGCCTTGCAGATCGTCCGCACCGAATTGCTGCAGGCCGGGTTCACGCTGGCGCAGACCGCCGAAGCTCTCGGCACCCGACTCGGTCGCCGCACGCAAATTGACGTCGACACAACCGTCATACCGTTGTCGAACGACCGCGTCGAACAACATGTCATCGTGGAAGGCCCAGCCGGCCCGCACGCCATCCATGTGCGCGAGTTCGACGCCCACGACCGCGATCAGTCGACCGACCGCGAGTTCGTGCTGGTCAACGCCGACGACTGGACGGCCGCACCGCAGGCTCTCGCCGCGCTTGCGCAATCAGATGTCGTGGTCATGACTTCCGATGACGCCATCCGGTCGCTGCTTCCCATGCTGGCCACCCCCGGGCTGCCAGAAGCCCTCGCCAACTGCGACGGACAGTTGTGCGCGGTCGAGACGTCATCGAAATCGGAGGCGACCAATCGGGCTGGACGTGCAACGCTGGCCGCCCTGTCGACACGGCGCGGTGCGCTGCGGCAATATCGGGACGTCACGACACTCATCGCAACACACCGAAAGCCGAGCGCATGAACACCCTGGCAAGCATCACGAACTCGATTGTCGATCAGAGCCAGCCGCTCATCACCTATTACGATATGGCAACCGGCGAGCGTCTTGAACTGAGCGCGACCACCACCGCCAACTGGGTCGCCAAGACCGCCAATTTCCTGGTCGACGAAGCAGAAGCAGAGCTCGGGACACGCATCTGCATCACCGCGCGAAGCCACTGGCAAACCTATATCTGGATTCTCGCTGCCTGGGACGTCGGGTGTGTGATTACCGACGGCGAGGCCGACATCTCACTCGTTGGCCCCGACCTCGACGGGTCAGCGCGCGCACCAGTGAACGTTGCGCTGTCGTTTCGTCCGCTCGCAGCACGCTTTGCCGCACCGCCGGCGAACCACATCGACTACAACGCCGAAGTACTCAGCCACAGCGACTATTTCGTGTCGCTGGACCCGCCGACTCCCGACTCCCCTGCAACCGCCATCCATGGATTGATTGCGACCCACCGTGAAGTGCTGGCCGCGGCAAGTACAGGCGCCGAGCGACGACTGGTCATACCCGAAGACTTGGCCACCGACGTCAAACTGCTCACTTCGGCAATCATCGGTGCCGGGTCGCTCGTGCTGGTGGAGGGTGCCAGCGACGACCAACGCCGGTCGATTGCTCAAAGTGAGCATGCACACAGCTGATGGACACGCGACGGCGTCGCTTGCCGATCGGGGGCGATCTACTCGCGTCCACTACACTCGTCGTTGCTACGGCGGACCGCAGACTTGCCGCCACCACACCGGGACACTAGGGGTTATCAGCAGATGAGCCTTGCCGATTTTGCGGCGCAACACGACCTCAAGCGGGTCGGGGCACGTCCACCCCTCAGCACCTATCTCGTCGAAGTGTGGCACCGCCGGCAATTCATTTACTCACTGTCGAAGTTTCGCATCGAAGCCGAAAATCAGCGCAACCGACTCGGGATGGCGTGGATTGTCATTAAACCGATGCTCAACGTCATCGTCTATGGAGTCGTCTTCGGCGTTTTGCAGGCGGATCGGAAGCCGGAAAATTTCGTCCAGTTCTTGATCATCGGCGTCTTCATGTATGAGTTCTTCTCGACGTCCCTTGCCGCCGGCACAAAGTCGATCACGAGCAATTACGCGCTTGTGCAGAGCCTGAGTTTTCCCCGTATGGTTTTGCCGCTGTCGGCCATCACTCAGCGACTGCTCCAGTTCATCCCGAGTGTGGTGATAATGCTTTTACTCAACATGGCGTTTGGTGAAATGCCACGCTTCCAGTGGCTTCTTCTCCTACCGCTCATCGCCCTGTACTACCTTTTCAACGTCGGGGTCGGTCTTTTCACCGCTCGACTGACGGTCCACTTCCGTGACCTCAGCCAACTGATCCCTTTCATCACCCGACTGTTTTTCTATACCAGCGGAGTCTTTTTCAGCATCGAAAAGATCTTTGGTTCCCACCCGGCGATCCTGCGCTTCTTTGACTTCCAACCCATCCACGAATTCATGAGCCTTGCGCGCGGCATCCTGATCTCCACCCCCGAATACCAGATCGATCCGATGTATTGGGTTTACGCCTCCGTATGGTCGCTGTCGGTTTTCGTGATCGGCTTGGGGTTCTTCTGGGTCGCTGAGGAGCGATATGGCCGCACCGACTGACCGGCGACCCGTCGTCGTCGTGGACGACCTGCACGTCAAGTACAAGGTGCTCGCCACAGGTAAAAAGCCCACGAGGGCGGACGCGAAGAGGCTCCTGCAACGGTCCCGCAAGATGCGCAGTGTGCATGCACTCAAAGGGGTTTCGTTCACCGCATACGAGAATGACAGCATCGGCGTAATCGGCACCAACGGTTCGGGCAAGTCCACACTGATGCGTGCCATCGTCGGTCTGACACCGGCCTCGTCGGGCGCGGTTTACGCGACCTCGCGGCCCAGTCTGCTCGGCGTCGGAGCAGCATTGCTCAAGGAGTTGTCGGGCGAACGCAACATCATCCTCGGCGGACTCGCCATGGGCTTCACGATGGACGAGATTGAAGAAAAGTTTGACGACATCGTCGAATTCGCCGGCTTGCGCGACTTCATCGAGTTGCCCATGCGGACCTATTCCTCAGGGATGACCGCACGGCTTAAGTTCGCGTTGGCGACTGCCCGCGACCACGACATCCTGATCGTCGACGAGGCCCTCGCGGTCGGCGACCGTAAGT